>JAGVUD010000054.1 GCA_019136435.1 Armatimonadota bacterium
AGGGCATCGGCCGGAACCGTCCGCCCGAGCCAGTCGTTCAGCGACTCGTCGCCGCTCAGAATCATCAGCGCCGCGCCCCGCCGCGAGGCGCAGTCCTCGGGCAGCAGCCGCGATATCTCGCCCACCGCGCGCTCGATGGCGGGCGAGTAGCTCACGAGCGCGTGCGGCGTCACGGGCTTTGCCAGAGCTTCCGTCAGCCGCTCGATGCCTTTGCGTTCGATTGCCACGGTGGGCGTCACGGGAATGCCCAGCAGCTCTTGCAGGCGCGCGGAGTCCACCTGAATGCCGCGGAAGCTGGCTTCGTCCGTCATGTTCAGCGCAAGCGCCATGGGAAGCCCCATCTCGGCAATTTGCACGGTCAGCCGCAGCACCCGCTTCAGGTTCTTGGCGTCCCCGACCTGGAGTACCACATCCGGGGGCTGGTCGAGCAGAATGTCCCGCGTCACCTTCTCGTCTTCGGACATGGGGGTGAGGCTGTTCGTGCCGGGAGTGTCAATCACAACCTGCCGCCTGCCGTGCAGGTTCGCGCTGCCCTTCGTCACCTCAACTGTCGTGCCCGGATAGTTCGAGACGGTCACGTACGTGCCGGTCAGAATGCCGAACAGGACGCTCTTGCCTGTGTTGGGGTTCCCCACGAGACAGATCGTTCGCTCACTGACTGCGCGCGAGGCTTGAAATGTCATAGCGCCGCCAGTTCCAGTTGCCACCGGGTGGTATGTAGCATTGAAAAAGAAAAGGACTCCACCGAATCCAACCGCATTGTAGCCCTCCGCCCGTCAGGCTGTCAACAGAATGCGACCGGGTTGCACGCCCCGCCAGCGCCTTTCGGCGGCGGGCAGGAATCGGGCCGCCGCCGCCGAACACACTCTTTGGCAGCAAGTAACAATGCGTCCTACTCAGTTCTTCACAGAGTCGTCCTCGCCGCAGTTTACGCGCGTCGCGCGCGTTTACGACGACCTTATGGCCGGGATATCCTACGGCCTCTGGCTCTGCTACATCAAGGAACTCTGGCGCGCGCGTGCTCTGGCGCCCGACTCTGTGCTCGACGTTGCGTGCGGAACGGGCAACGTGACGTACCGTCTCGCCGCCGAAGGGTACGAGACCTGGGGCGTGGACTACTCGCAGCCCATGATTGACATCGCCCGCTCCAAGCTGCCCGCATATCGCGGGCGCGGCCCCGCGCCCCAGTTCGAATGCCAGAACGCCGCCGCAATCTCTCTGCCGCGTAACTTCGACGCCGCGGTGTCCCTGTTCGACAGCCTGAACTACATCCTCGATGAAGAGGACCTGAAGCGCGCTTTCGCGGCTGTAGCGCGGCATCTCAACCCGGGCGGGGTGTTCATGTTCGATGTGAACACGGTCTTCGCGCTGTCGCACCGCTTCTTCGATCAGGACAACCTCTCATCGCAGCGGTTCCCCCTGTACCGCTGGGTCAGCCACTGGGACCCGGAGACGCGGCTGTGCACTATCGAGATGGACTTCAGGACGCTTGGCGAGAACGGCATCGAAGACTTTCACGAGACGCATTATCAGCGGGGCTACACAACCCTGCAGCTCAGGCAGGGGCTCGAACAGGCCGGTCTGACGGATGTCGAGTTCCTGCACGCTTTCACCACGCGCCCGCCGTCCGGGCGCTCCGATCGCATCTACGTCATTTCGAGGAAACCGCGGTGAGGCTTCTCCCGCAAGCTCCTCTGGAGGGTCAACGTGACAGCCAGAATCACTCTTGCGCTCTGCGCGGCCGCCGCCGCCGGGAGCACGGCCGTGCCTGCTGAGGCCGCGCCCGGGTTCCGGGGGACGTTCTACGCGGGCCGTGTATCAGAACATGTCCATGCTCTACCATACAGCGTGGAACGGGCTGGTGGAGGGGCCGACCTGGGACGCGTGGTGGATACAGAACAGCTACGGCACCACCTACTGCGCGCTGCCGTTCTACGAGGAGCCGTTCGTCACGTTTCTGCAGAACTCCCACGACCTCTGGTTCGACCAGATGGGCGACGGCAAGCGCGCCGGAGCGCACGACTGGGTCGCCCCCGACGGGTGCCTGTGCGACTGCGCCCGCCCGGGGTGGGTGGTGTACCGTCAGGGCGACGGGCGCATCGACATGCACGACTGGGGCATGGAGTTCACGGCTGCAGGAGTGCTGATGCAGTCGGAATTGCTGCTTATCTCGCGCGACCTCGCCGCAATCCGGAGCTATCTCCCGAAACTCGAGCGGTCTGTCGAGTTTGTCGAAAGCCGCCGCGACCGCGAGAAGAACCTGTTTCTCGCCGGCCCGGCTGGAAACCTGCTCGCCCCGAGCTACGCCGGATGGAAGAAGCCCGACGGGACCTACGGCAAGGGCTATCTCACAGGGCTGTCCGTCACGTACATCGCCGCGCTCGACCGGATGATCGAGCTTCAGAAGATGGCCGGCGACACGCGCAAGGCGCGGATCTATGCCGGACGCCGCGCATCCGCGCTCGACGGCCTGAAGTCCCTGACGGTGGACGAGGGCTATCTGGTCATGTCCATGGATCCCGACGGGGTGAAGCACGGCGTGTTCGGCGCGCCGAAACACGGCTACTTCGAGACCT
Source organism: Armatimonadota bacterium (assembly GCA_019136435.1). Lineage (GTDB taxonomy): Bacteria > Armatimonadota > UBA5829 > DSUL01 > DSUL01 > JAGVUD01. Next base: position 2,577 of record JAGVUD010000054.1, read on the forward strand.
CTCCCAACCACGACGCGGTCTGCTTCAGGGTGGTGGATCAGAGCCAGTCCGAGCGCATTTACAGCAAGATGGCGTCCATCCCCGGACTGCGGCCGCACAATCTCATCATCCCCAACTACCCATCGTACGACGACACCTATGAGGAGCCGAAAGGGCTGTGGGAGTACGGGCGCTGGGTGAACGGCGGCCACTGGTCCACGTGCGAGGCGCGCATGATGATGGGCTACTACCGTGTCGGCATGTTCGACGATGCGCGGCGCTCGATGGAGCAGATTCTGACGTACGCCCGGAAGTTCCGGATGGACAACCCGCTCTCCGACTTCGGCGCGAGCCCCTACCAGCCAGCCCATGCGGTGAACCTCACCTACGACGCGTTCGGGATTCCGGCGGCGCTGATTCGCGGGCTTTTCGAGTACGTCTATACCGCGGACGGGCTCACGCTCATCCCGCACATTCCGCCGGGTATCACCGAACTCGAGCAGCGCTTCCCCATTCGCTTTGGGGAGAAGAAGCTGTTTCTCGCTGTCGCCGGGTCGGGCGGCATCACCTCCGTCAGCGTCAACGGCAAGGACTGGCCGAACCACGACGCGCACAGCATCACACTCCCGTACGACGCGACGCCCGCCGTCGCCCGTGTCTGCATTGCTTTCGGCGGCGCGAAACTGCCCCGCCCGGCCGAGGAAGCGAAGCCGGCGTCCTCAGCGGGTATTCGGGACCCTCGCATTGCGCGTCTCAAAGCGTTCATCGCGAAGCTGGAGCGCGAGGGGTTGCCGGACGGCTATGCCGCCGCCCATGCCCGTCTCGCTGTTGATGCGGCGTCGGCGGCCGCCGAACGCGCGAAGCTGAAAGCCGCCGGGACGCTGCCCGAGCTTCCGCCGGAGGCGCGCGCTCCGGCCGATGAGATGTACGAGTCCACGGTCTCGAAGCTCGTTGACGGGCTGGGGCAGGCGATGGCACAAGACCTGAAGTCCGGCGACGCGAAACGCCGCGGGGCCGCTGAAATCTACAGGGCGACGGCCCCTTGACCGCGCTTTTCCCGGCATCCGGGCAGGACTCGGGCGCGCCGAACGCGAAGTCAGGCGCGGCAGGCGCTCGTGCGGCGGCGCGGGTCTGTTTGTGCCGCAGAGCAGTCGAGAGGAAGGTAAACATTGACGGAAACGCTGAATACTGCGCCCCCTGAAACGAACCAGCCCTGGTACCGGGGAGTCTCCGGGTATGCTTGGCTGGTGCTTGTGGTGGCATCGCTCGGGTGGCTGTTCGATACGTTCGACCAGCAGCTCTTTACCCTCATCCGCAACCGGTCGCTGGAGGACATCCTCAGCCGGACTGTGAGTCCTGAGAACCTTAAGCCGGTCGTCCAGTACTGGAGCTATATCCTCACATCCATCTTTCTGACCGGGTTCGCGCTAGGAGGCTTCCTCTTCGGCGTTCTCGGCGACAAGATCGGCCGCACCCGCACGATGATGATCACAATCTTCGTGTATGCGATCTTCACCGGACTGAACGCCCTGGTTCAGACGCCGTATCAGTACGCCGCCTGCCGGTTCCTGACAGCTCTCGGCATCGGCGGCGAGTTCGGCGCGGGGGCGTCCATCGTGGCGGAGGTGTGGCCGGCGAGGTCGCGGCCCATGGCGCTCGGCGTGCTGCAGTCGCTGTCCACCGTGGGGAACATGATGGCCGCCCTGGTGACCTATCTGCTTTCGAACACGCAGTGGCAGTATGTGTATCTGATCGGCATCGCGCCCGCCCTGCTCGTGGTGTTCATCCGGCTGTTCATCAAGGAGCCCGAGTCGTGGAACAGGGCTGCATCCAAAGCCACGGCCTCGCATGAGGAACTCGGCAGCCTCAAAGCGCTCTTCACGGAGCGCGGCGTCTCACGCAACACGTACGCAGCCCTGCTGATCGCCACGGCGGGCGTTCTGGGGCTCTGGGGAATCAGCTACTTCCAGACCGACTTCCTGCGCCAGATGGCCGCCGCCGAGGGGTATTCGGTCGCCGAAGCGCAGCGCTTCACCGCCTTCATTTTCGGCCTGCGCTTCCAGATCGGCGGATTCATCGGCATGTATCTGTATGCCGCCCTCAGCGAGCGGATCGGCCGCCGCCCCGCGCTCGTGTTCATCTACGTCGGCGCGCTCATCTCCATCTACGGGGCTTTCTGGGGAATCCACGAGATCAACCAGGCGAAGGTCTGGTCGTTCTTCCTGGGGCTGTTCACGCTGGCGCCCTTCTCGGCGTTCGCCGTCTATTTCCCCGAACTGTTCCCCACGCGGCTTCGCTCGACCGGGGTGGGCGTCTGCTACAACGCCGCCCGTCTGGTGGCGGCTGTGGGGGTCTGGGGCATGGGATCGGTTGCGGCGCAGTTCGTGAGCGCGACCGACCCCGTCTACGGATACCGCATCGCGGCCACAATCATGTCGTCGCTCTACCTGTTTGGCTTCATCGGCCTCTGGCTCGCGCCTGAGACGCGAGGCAAGCCGCTTCCGGAGTAACATCAGATGCAAGAAGACACAGTGACAACACAGCCTCCTGATGCGCGGGCACTGAAGTGGTACCAGGGTGTCTCGCGCTACTCGTGGATCGTGCTGACAGTCGCCGTGCTGGGCTGGATGTTCGACACGATGGACCAGCAGCTTTTCAACCTGGTCGCCAACGTGTCGCTGCTCGATCTGCTCAAAGATCGGGTGCCCGAAGCTGAACTGCAGGGAGCCGCGACGGCCTGGCGAGGCTCTCTAACCGCCGTCTTTCTCGTCGGATGGGCGGTGGGCGGATTCGTGTTCGGCATCCTGGGCGACCGCATCGGACGCACCCGGACGATGGTGATCACCATCCTCATGTACGCGGGCTTCACCGGACTGTGCAGCCTTGTCAGGACGCCGGAGCAGTATCTGCTGTTCCGGTTCCTGACGGCGCTCGGGATCGGCGGCGAGTTCGGCGCGGGGGTTGCGCTGGTCGCGGAGGTCTTTCCCGACCGCTCACGCCCGATGGCTCTCGGCTTGCTTCAGGCGCTCTCGGCGTTCGGCAACATGAGCGCGGCGCTGATCGTCTTTGCGATTCAGGACACCAACTGGCGCTTCGTGTATCTTGTCGGCATTGTTCCCGCGCTGCTGGTCGTCTGGATCAGGATGGGCGTGAAAGAGCCGGAACGCTGGACAAAGGCGCGCGAGGAAGCCGCGGACGGCGGAGCAGGGCGCGAACTCGGGGTGATCTGGGAGTTGTTTACCGACCCTGTCCTGCGCCGCAACACCATCGCGGGCGTGCTTCTTGCGCTGGCCGGGGTGGGGGCGCTCTGGGGAGTCTCGTTCTGGCTGAAGGACCTGCTGGACCTCGTAGCGCGCAGCCTGAACTACACTGCGGCCCAGCGTTCGCAGCTGGGAACCGCGGCGTTCTTCTCGCAGCAGGTCGGCGCGTTCTTCGGCATTTACACCTATGCCGTGTTCAGCGAGCGGGTCGGGCGGCGTCCGTCGCTGCTTCTGTTCTTCATGCTCGCGTTCGCTTCGGTGCAGGCGACGTTCTGGCTCACGGACAGCCCGGCCACCGCCATCGGCTTTGCCGCGTTGATGGGGTTCTGCGCGTTGGCGCCATTCTCAGCATTCACCATTTATTTCCCCGAGCTCTACCCCACGCGTCTCAGGGCCACGGGGGTGGGATTCTGCTACAACTGCGCGCGGATTCTGGCGGCGGCGGCTCCGCTTACCCTCGGCAACCTTGCCGGGGTGTTCGCCCGCACACACGGCGAGCTTCTGGGGTTCCGCATGGCCTGCAGCGCGGTTGCGTGTGTCTATGTGTTTGGTCTCATCGGGCTGATCTTCGCGCCCGAGACCAAAGGGAAGCCGCTTCCGGAGTGAAGGGTGTTCTATGAAACGGCGTGAGTTCGTCAAGATCGGCGCGGCGGGATGCGCGGCGCTGTCCCTGCGAGGGGCGGCCCGAGCGGCGGCGCCGCCAGCAGAAAAGGAGCGTGCCCGGAAAATGAAGCTCGGACTTGTCACCTACAACATCGCCTCCGACTGGGACCTGCCAACGCTGATTCAGCGCTGCGCGGACAACGGCTACGAAGCGGTCGAACTGCGCACCACCCACGCGCACGGCGTAGAGCCGGATATGGCCGCGGCCCGCCGCAAGGAAGTGCGGCAACTCTTCGCCGAGTCGCCCGTCGTCCTGTGGGGACTCGGAACCGCCTGCGACTTCCACTCGGCGGACCAGGCAGCAGTCCGCGCAAACATCGAGTTGACGAAGCGCTTCTGCGAACTGGGGAAGGACGTGGGCGCAAAGGGCGTCAAAGTCCGCCCGAACGGCTTGCCGGAGGGCGTTCCCGAGGAGAAGACGCTGGAGCAGATCGGCCGCGCGCTGCGCGAGTGCGGGGATGCTGGCAGGGACAACGGCGTCGAAATCTGGCTCGAAGTCCATGGCCCCAAAACGCAGGAGCCTCCCCGAATCCGCAAGATCATGGAGTACTGCGGGCATCCGAACGTCGGCGTCTGCTGGAACTCGAACATGGCCGACGTCAAGGACGGCAGCGTCAAAGAGTATTTTGCGCTCCTGAAACCGTGGATTCGCTCTTGCCACATCAACGAGATCGCGAACGAGTATCCCTACCGCGAACTCTTTTCCCTGCTCAGGCAGAGCGGATACGACCGTTACACGCTTCAAGAGGCGCAGCCGCTTGCCTCGAAGGAGCCGAAGGACATCGAGCGCTTCCTGCGCTACTACCGCAAGCTTTGGGAGGAGCTGAACCGTCCGTAACGCCTGACACCGGCCTGCCGCTGCCGCGGCCGCGGCAAATGCTGCGGGCGCTTGTTGACACTCACCCGGACCGGTCATATCATGCCAGTGCGTTCCCGGGTCGTCTAATGGCAGGACAGCAGATTTTGGTTCTGCTTATCGAGGTTCGAATCCTTGCCCGGGAGGTGTTTACTATTCCCGGAAAGCTGACGGTAGAGGCAGGTGA
>JAGVUD010000043.1 GCA_019136435.1 Armatimonadota bacterium
CGCCTTTGCGCCCCCCGCGTTGACGACGAAGTGCATCAGACCACCGAGATCCGGAGCATCGAAGGGCGAAAGGAACAGCTCGACCGACTCATCCTGCCACACCGGGCTGCCTTCTTCTTTGTTCACGACCTCCAGCGACGCCTCGGGCGCCTTGCAGCGGAAGGCCGCGTAGAACGCCTTGCCATCGTACACGATCGCCGCGGAGGTGACCGCCTTGCCCTGGCCGCCCGCCGTCCGGAAATCGCTGATCCACTCCGCCTGCGCCCATGCCCCGTCGTCCAGCCGGCCGTCAACGACCGGCGCCTGCTCCGTCCATCTGGGTGTTATCTCGGGAACGCTCACGCTCGCGCATTCTCCTCTCACGCACAGCCCTGACACAATACAAAGCGCCGCCGCGGCGGCCAGCAGAGTTCGCATAGTCTACCTGTTCTCCTCGGGCAGCAGGTTGTGCTTCCCGAACCAGTTGAGCAGCCACCGCTCGAACAGGCGGCTGACTTTCGTGCCGATGAACTCGCGGTGGTGAATGGGTTGCACCATGATCGTGTGAATCCCCGATCGCCTGCCCCCCAGAATGTCCGTGAAAAGCTGGTCTCCCACCACCGCCACGCTGTCCGCCGTCAGGCCCAGCAACTCGAGCGCTCTGTTGAAGCAGCGCTTGCGGGGCTTCGGCAGTCCCTGAACGTACGGCACCCCCAGCTTCGAAGCCACCCGCTCGAGCCTTCGCCTGTTGTGTGTGTTGGAGGCGAGGCACACAGACACCCCCCCGCCTTTCAGAGCATCCAGCCAGCGTTGTACGTCGTCCGGAATCACCTCGCTCTGCCACTCCGTCAGCGTGTTGTCGAGGTCCACGATCAGCCCCCGGATGCCGTCCGCCAGCAGCCCGTCCGGCGATATGTCCGTCACCCTGCCCACAATGCGTTCCGGCGCCAGAAGCTCCGCCAGGCGTTCCACGAGTCTCATTGCCCCCGCGCCTTTCTGATGTTAGCCTTGTGCGCCTCGAAGGTGCTTGCGAAGAGATGCCCGCCGTCCTTTGTCGCCACGTAGTAAAGATAGTCCGTGCTGGCCGGATTCAGGGCTGCCTTGATGGACGCAAGTCCAGGGCTTGCTATGGGCCCCGGCGGAAGCCCCCTGTGCTTGTACGTGTTGTAAGGCGAATCCACCTCCAGGTCTCTGAAGAGAAGCCGGTTCTTGTGCCGCCCCGCGGCGTACTGCACCGTCGCATCAATCTGGAGCGGCATCCGGGCGGCGAGCCGGTTCATGATGACCGAAGCGACCAGCGGCCGGTCTTCGGCGGTCCTCGCCTCCCGCTCCACGAGGCTCGCAATTGTCAGCACCTCGTGCAGGGTCTGGCCCCGGCGTTTCATCGTGTCGGCGTACGGGTCCACCACGCGCACCTTGAGAGCCTCCAGCATCTGCCGGATGGCGGTGTCGGGCTCCACTTCCAGGTCGAAGAAGTAGGTATCCGGAAACAGGTAGCCCTCCAGGCTGCCGTTCGGCGTCTCCATCCCGAACTCGGACGCGCCCTCTGCCGCCTTTTCCGCGAATGCCGCGCCCTGCGTAACGCCGCCAGCCTCCAGCCGCTTCGCGATCTGCGAGATTGTGAAGCCTTCGGGGATCGTCACCCGCGAGGTGGCGACCTTGCCCTGAATCAACTGGTCCACCACGTCGAAGAGCGAAGCGTTCTTCCGGATTCTGTAGATGCCGGCGACAAACGGCCGCCCCTCGCAGCCAACACGCGCGAGCACTTCGAAGGCGGTGCGGCTGCGTATCAGATCGTGCGTCCGCAAGATCGTGGCGACCTCGTGCTGTCCGGCATTGGCCGGTATGCGGACGGTGACGGTCACGCCCGAGCGGGTGGGGGGCGCCGCCCCGGCGCGCAGCAGCACGTACGTTCCCAGAAGCAGAAGCGCCAGCGCGGCCAGGTACCATCGGGACGTCTGCACGGCCTCCCCGGCCATTCGCCACATCCGCTGGCTGACGGTGTACCTTTGCAGCATCATTGACTACTCGTTCGTGATCTCCTTCGATCTAAGGTAAGACTCCAGTAGCACCGCCGCGGCCTGGCTGTCAACAAGGCTTCTAGCCTTTCGGCTGTCCACCCCCGCCTCGCGCAGGCGCCGCTCGGCCTCCACCGACGAGAGCCGCTCGTCCACCATGCGCACCGGTATCCGCGTGTACCGCGTCAGACGCTCCGCGAACTCCTCGGCGGCCAGGGCCGCCGTCCCGATCTCGTCCGACATCTGAACCGGGTGCCCGACAAGTATCTCGCCCGCGCCCTGTCCCTCAGCGATCTCCGCTATCGCCCGGGCGTCTTTACGAAGACTCCCGGTCCTGCGATAGTGTTCCAGCGGAGTCGCCAGTATCCCAAGCTCATCGCTCACCGCGACGCCAAGGCGCACCGTCCCGACATCAATTGCGAGAATTCGCAACGGGGTTCCTCAAAGAAGGCAGCCCGCCGGCCGACTTTGCTACGGCGAACCACAGCCACCACAGCAGCGCGAATGCAAACATAAACGCTGCGCTCACTATACCAGAGTCGTTGAAAATGAGCGCAACCAGCGCGCCGTAGCCCATGCCGATCATTCCCTGAACGATGCGGCTGACCAGGCGCACGGATTCGAGCATCTGTTTGCGGTACAGCGCCCACGCCGCCGAGACGATCGCGAACACCCCGAAGGTGACTCCGCCCACCGCGCTCGTGCCCAGGTCGAGGTTCATAGATATCTTGCGCTGCAGCATCGCGAGCAGGTAGTTGCTGTCACCCGACTGGATCACCCGCACGGCGTGTCCGAGATGGCTCGGCGACCATCCCGATACCGCCGCGTCGAGCACCGCCAGCGCAAAAGCCACCAGAATGCCCGCGAGTGTCAGAAGCGCTGCGTCGCGGACTCGGGTCTGCCTGCCTGCAAGAGCGCGGGCGACAAGCCCGAAGGTCACCGTTGCCGCCACCGCTCCCCCGAAGTTCGCCCCCAGCATCGGCATGCCCAGCACAAGCACCCAGAACGCGAACCAGGCGGCCAGAACACCGGTATCTATGCGCGAGTGGCGGCCCCCGAAGCGCCACAGCGGAATGATCGCCGCGCCCGCGATGATGCACCCCATGAACTCGTTTCCGATGCCGTAGTACCGCAGCCCGCTGAACTGCCAGCCGCAGAGCGGCGAACGCTTCGTCCAGTCGAGCCCCCCAAACGCCGAGAGCGCCAGTGAACCGAGCAGCAGCAGAGCGGGCGCCTCCAGCGGAAAGAACGGCGACTCGCCCTTGACCCGCCTGGCCAGAGCGAAGGCCGCGATCACCCCCGGCGCCAAGGCGAAGTACAGAGAGGGACGGTCGAGCGGGAAGAGCAGAAGCAGGGGAATCCACGCCGTTAGCCCGAGCGCAAACAGCACGAACACCGCTCTTGTTCTGCTGCACGGCCTGTGTGCAATGGTCCAGATCGCCAGTGTGCCGGAGAGCGCGGCAAGGATTCCCAGCCCCAGAATCACCGGGAGCGCCAGATCCTTCTTCAGCCGCACCGTCAGGTCCCAGCGCCTCAGCGTCTCAACCGGCGACCGCGCTTCTCCCCCTTCGGCCCTGTAGCCGCCCATCTGCCCCGGCGCCGCGACGCCGGCCGCGTGCACAAGGGTGGGGGCGATGTCGCTCGCGGCGATGATGCCCGGCGTTCGCGTGCTGTTGCTCGTAAGAAGCCCCTGCGATTGCCCGCCTGCCGCCATCGCCGCGAAGCCCAGTCTGTTCCAGCGTCCTTCTTCGTCCAGCGGCGGCACGGGGGAGATCAGCAGAATCGGGGTGTCGGGCAGCGCGCGGCGCATGCCCGTCAGCCACTCGCCCAGCCGCTCAAGCGCTTCGGCGCGCGCAAGCCTGTAAGCCTCCGGGGTGCAGTTGATGCGCTCCTGCTCGATGCGCTCCAGGTCGCCGAACTCCACCACCGCCACCTGTCTACTTGCGAGGCTCTTCAGCACCGCTGCTCTCAGCAAGTCCAGGCCGGTGGCAAGCCCGCCCGGTACGTGCGGCGCCTTGCGCACGGATTCCGCGCCGATGATTCCCTCCGGCACGATCCCGTAACGGTCGGCCACAAGAGCCGCGCCCATTCGCGAACGCTTCTCCGAAGGGTTGCGGCTGCGTTTGCGCAGGGACTCCTCGGACACGTCGGCGCTTCCGAACGCTGCGCGCCCAATGCCGGCCTCTCGCAGCGCCTCGCCCAGAAGCCACACCTGCGGCTTCGCCTTCAGCTTTCTGTTTGCGTCCGCGACCCGCGCCATCCCGAGGTGGACCAACCCGCCCGGCGGCTCCGGGAACGCCGTGCGCCTGGCATACGCCTGGGCCGCCGTTCCGCCCTCGAACGGCTCCCGCGCCTCCAGCATCAGCCCGTATTCGTCCGCCCCGCGCGACGGTGTCCCGGCCGAAATGGTGGCGAATACCGCACCCTCCTGAGGCCGGCCGGTCAACTGGGGCGAAATGAGGGCCAGGTGGCAGTCTCGCAGGAACGGCTCGATGCCGGACTGGCCGGCGTCGTCCACGGAGATGCGGTTGGCGACTACGAGAAGGACGCCTGCTGTTTCGGCGCGGGCGGGCGCGCCGGGCGCAAGAGCCGCGACGGCGACGAGCGCCGCGGCGGCGACGCCAAACCGGCGCCCTGGCAGTCGCATCCTTCTAGGCAACCGCCTCCCGGATCAGGGCCAGCGCTTTCTCGAGCGCGGCGTCCAGGCGCGAGGGGTCGCGTCCGCCGGCCTGCGCGAAGTCCGGCCTCCCGCCGCCTCCGCCTCCGGTCTCACGGGCCACCGCCTTCACCAGATTCCCCGCATGCAGCCCTCTGCTGGCAAGGTCCTTCGTCACTTTCGCAATGAACAGCACCTTGCCTTCCGAAACCGACCCGAGCACGACAACCGCCGAGCCCAGCCTCTGGGCAAGCTCGTCCGCCAGCTTGCTCATCGAGTCCGTGTCATCGGCACGCGTCCGCGAGCAGACTGCCTTGAATCCGTCAATCTCCGCCGCCCCGGCCGCAAGCTCGGCGGCTTCCTCGGAACTGGACTGAGACTGAAACGCCTCGATCTGCTGCTGCTGCTCTTTCAGAGCGCTCTGGAGCCGGTCAATGGCGCCCGCGAGATCCTGCCCGGAGACGCGCAGCCGCGCCTCGATCTGGGAAATCGTGTCTTCCAGCGACCGCACGTAGGCAAACGCGCCCGCGCCTGTCACCGCCTCGATGCGCCGCACTCCAGCCGCCACGCTGCCCTCGGAGACGATCTTGAACAGCCCGATCTGGCTTGTCCGGTGAAGGTGCGTGCCGCCGCAGAGCTCCAGGCTCACCTCGCCGATCGTAATCGTTCGAACGTCCGTGCCGTACTTCTCGCCGAACAGCGCCATCGCGCCCTTTTCGCGCGCGTCTTTCAGCGTTGTCAGCTCGGGCTGCACGTCCAGGTCTTCCAGCACATGCCTGTTGACCTCGTCCTCCACCGTCCGAAGCTCCTCCGGCTTTACCGCCTGAAAGTGCGAAAAGTCGAACCGCAGCCGATCCTGTGCCACCAGCGACCCGGCCTGTGCGACGTGCGTTCCCAGAATCTTGCGCAGGGCCGCGTGCAGCAGATGGGTGGCGGTGTGGTTGCGCATAATCGCGCGCCTGCGCTCCTCATCCACCTGCGCCCGGACAGCGTCACCCGTCTTCATCTCGCCGGTGGTGACTGTCGCTTCGTGCAGCCAGATATCGGCGGCCTTGCGCGTGGCCGAAACCGCCGCGGCTCCGTCCTCCGAAGAAATCGTCCCCAGGTCGCCCATCTGGCCGCCCGATTCGGCGTAGAACGGCGACCTGTCCAGAACGATCTGAACCTCGTCGCCTTCTTCAGCCGAATCCACGAGCTGGCTGCCGCGCACAATCGCGGCGATCCGCGCTTCGCAGGCCGTCGCCTCGTAGCCCGCAAACTCAGTCGCTCCGGCGATCTTCTGAATATCCGCAACCGCCGAGTCACCCGCCGCGAAAAGATCGGTCGCGATGTCGCTGCCCTCCCGCGCCCGCTGGCGCTGAGAGGCCATCAACTGCTCGAAGCTCTCGCGGTCCACCTGCAGACCCTCCGCCGCGCACAGCTCCTGGGTCAACTCCAGCGGAAAGCCGCACCTGTCGTACAGGGTGAACGCAGCCTGCCCGCCGAGCGTGCCGCCGCCCGATGCCTTCGCCGCCTTTATCTCTTCCTCGAGCCGCGATATCCCCGCCGAGAGCGTCTGCGCGAACTTCTCCTCTTCGCTTGTCAGCACTTTCTGAATGAAGCTGAGCCTGTCGCCGATCTCGGGGTAGGCGTCCTGCATCATCTCCGCTACAACCCGCGCCAGATCGCCCATGAAGACGTCTTCGCAGCCGAGCTTTCTTGCCTTCACCGCGGCCCGCCGGATCAGCCGCCGCAGAACGTAGCCCCGCTTCACATTCGACGGCATCACGCCGTCCGCCACGCAGAAAACCGCCGCCCGGGCGTGGTCGGCCATGGTCCGGAACGCCACGTCCGTTTCCGCGTCCTGCCCGTATTTCACCCCCGTGCGCTCTTCCATCGCCCGGATAAGCGGCAGAAACAGGTCGGTGTCGTAATCGGTGGCAGCTCCCTGCAGAATCGCCGTCACGCGCTCGAGCCCCAGCCCCGTGTCAATGTTCTGCTTCGGCAGCGGCGTCAGCGAGCCGTCCTCGCCGCGCATAAACTGCATAAAGACGAGGTTCCACATCTCCACGAACCGGTTGCTGTCGTAGGCTATGGCGTGCGCGGGGTCTTCGGGAGCGCCCATCTCAGGCTTCATATCCAGGAATATCTCGTTGCAGGGGCCGCAGGGGCCGTTCGGGCCCTTCTCCGGAGCGTTCGGCGGCCAGTAGTTCTTGTCCGCCCCCAGCTTTACCACGCGCTCGGCGGGCAGCCCGATCTCGTTCAGCCAGATTCCCTGCGCCTCGTCGTCGTCCAGATAGACGCTCGTCCAGATCCGGTCTGCCGGCAGCTTGAGCCACTCCGTCATAAACTCCCACGCCCAGTGGATGGCCTCGCGCTTGAAGTAGTCCCCGAACGAGAAGTTGCCCATCATCTCGAAGAACGTGTGGTGAACCGCGTCGCCGACCTCGTCAATGTCGTCCGTCCGCAGGCACTTCTGCGCCGTCACCGCGCGCGTGCGCGGAGGCTGCTCCGCCCCCAGGAAATACGGCTTGAACTGCACCATCCCCGCCGAAGTGAACAGCAGCGACGGGTCGTTCGGGACGAGCGAGTCGCTGGGCAGGTGCAGGCACCCTTTGGACTCGAAAAACTGGATGTACTTTTGTCGTAGCTCGCGGCCTTGCATTATCTCTGGATCACTCTTCCGGTATGGTGTGTTGGCGGGCGGCCTTACGTCCCGGCCATGCCCCGTCTCCCAATGTTAGCCGAAGTAGCGCGGCGGGTGCGGAGGTTTCAGCTTCGCTGCGGTCTCAGCTTCGCTGCGGTCTCAGCTTCGCTGCGGTCTCAGCTTCGCTGCGGTCTCAGCTTCGCTGCGGTCTCAGCTTCGCTGCGGTCTCAGCTTCGCACAGGGGTCTGTTCGATGAAGCGCTCCGTCTCCTCGAGCGTGCGAATCCCCGTCGTCGCCCCAAGCTGAGTTACGCACAGCGCGCCCACCGCGTTCGCAAAGCGTCCCGTGCGCTCCAGATCCCAGCCCCGGGCCACGCCCGTCAGGAATCCTGCCGCGAACGAGTCGCCGGCCCCCAGCGCATCCACGCACTCAACCTGAAACGGCGGAATCGTGATGCTCGTGTCCCCGCTCTGAATGTAGCAGCCCAGCTCCCCCATTTTGAGCGCAACCGTCTTGACTCCGCAGTCCATCAGCACCGCCGCCACATCCTCCGGCGACTGCCTGCCCGTCACCATCCGCGCCTCTTCGATGCTCGGCACCGCGTAGTCCACAAACTCAAGCGCCGGACGCAGCAGGCTCATCCAGCGTCCCTTCGAGTCCCACGCCGTGTCGAGCGCTGTCGTCACGCCCGCTTCCTTCGCCTGCCTCAGCACGCTCGCCGTCGGCGCTCCGTCAAAGGCCGGCATCAGAAACGTCCCCGCGACGTGCAGCACTTTCGACCTCGCGACCAGATCCATGTCCACGTCCTCTTCCCGCAGGGTGGCGTTTGCGCCCAGGTAGTGGATGAAGCTCCGCTCGCCATCGGAATGAACCATCACCATCGTCGCCGACGTGGCGGTCTCTTTGTCCTTCACCACGCCGCGCGGGTCAATCCCGTGCGACGCCAGGCGCCCGATCATGAAGTCGCCGAAGCCGTCGTCTCCCACCTTGCCGACAACAGCCGTATCCACGCCGATTTTCGCAAGAGCAATGCCCGTGCTGCAGGCGCATCCGCCCGTGTGCAGCTCCATCGTGTCCACAAGCATCAGCTTGCCACGCTCCGGCATCCGGTCCACCGGCTTGCCCACGACATCCGCGACAAGAATTCCAAGACAAACGACTTCAGCCATATACCTTTCCTGTTCCCCGCGCTCAGCGCTCGCGCGGTGTCAGTCTGCGCGGGGGCCCGGCCGATGACGGCCAGCCCCCGTCTTCGATCACTTCTGGCTCATCCTCCACGATCTCGTACTTCTTCAGCAGCTCGCGATGCAGGCGCACTGCAAGGCAACTCACGAACCCTCCGAGCGCAAGCACGGCTCCGATTCCCGTAGCCGCCAGAATCAGGCCGGCCGTTATTGTAACAAAGAAGGCTCCCGCTGTGAACACAGGGTTGTCGAGCGTGAGCAGCGCCGATTTTTTCAGAATGACCGCTGTCCGGCGGTTCTCGCGGATCAGAAACGGCCCGTGCCACAGCATCGCGAGCAGCCACAACAGCAGTATGTACGCGGTGATGACGCCCGCAACCTGCATCACTCTCGATTTCTGTACCAGAAAGAACGCGGCGTCCAGCGCCATCACCGCCGTAATCACGAAATCGAGCGTCGCCAGCTTCATCACGCCCACGCCGTACTCCCGGAAGGCGTCCCGGACGGCATCCATGCCCGGCTCTTCGTACCCGGCAATGCGGTGCGCAATCAGCAGATTGATCGTCCACCCGAACGCGCCCGCGTACCACACGGCGATCCCGGCCACGAGAGGCCCGGCAGGCCCGGCTAACGCTCTTCCGAACGCGGCTCCGGCCGCCGCCGCGCCCAGAAGCGCCAGCGTCAGAATCGCGCTGCCCGCCGCCGTCAGACCCAGCCGATCGTAGTAGTCCCCCGCCGCGCGCCTGAGAGCGAAAAATAGCCGCGGCCTGTACCGTTCGCGCGAAAGCCGGTCCGTCACTTTATCTCTGGACGCCGGGCGCCGTTCGGGGTGAACGGCTCGCGCGACAGCACGAGAGCGTCAATGTACATCACGTAGTTCTTATCAGGCAGCTGCCTGCGCGCGTCCGCACGAATTCTGAAGACATGGCGGCCCGGGCTCAGGTGCATGGTCGCGATCCTCGACCAGAACAGATCCGTCGCATATGCTTCTCCCTGCGGCGCGGCCCCCCGGATGGGTGTCCACGACGAGCCGTCCACGCTCCACGATGCCGCCGAGCTCCACTGCTGTCCTGGCGGCGTTCCCGCCATCCACACCTCGTAGTCGCTCTCCATGCTGGCGACAACCGGGAACGAAGCCGTGTAGGGGGCAAGCGGCGGTTCCTGCGCGGTGGACAGCTTCAGATACCTGGAGCCGCTTGCCCCGGTGTCATATCCGAACCCGTCGAAGTTCGTCTCCGAGGCGTTCTCGCCTTCAGCCCAGAAATACGGCGCCACAAGCGGCTCCAGCTCCGCGATGGCGCGGGACAGGGTCATGGACGCCATCGAGAGCCGGTCGGCGTGGATCATCGCTTTCGCATTGTCCAGAGCCATCTTCTGCTCGCCCGACAGTATCTGCATCCCTTCCGCCCGCGAAATCAGTGCGCTCAGATGGCTGATCTGGCGCTGCAGGCCGTCCACCGTCACGAATGCCGTGGGCGGCAGGCCGGTGACAATGGCCGGGTCCCGCGTGAGCGGCAGCGTCAGCGCCTTGCTGCCCGACTTCATCTGGCGCTCGTCCGGCCCGGTGAAATGCACCGACGGCTTCACGCCGGGCGAGACCGGAAGCTCGATGCTGCGGGGAGTCCCGCTTGTCCAGATGTAAACCGTGCTTCCCACGGCGCCCTGGAGCGCGTAAGCCTGCACTCCGTCTTCCACATCCACACGCGCGGCGGACGTCCGGCGCGGCAGCCACCACAG
The DNA here is from genome assembly GCA_019136435.1 of Armatimonadota bacterium. GTDB lineage: Bacteria > Armatimonadota > UBA5829 > DSUL01 > DSUL01 > JAGVUD01. Next base: position 10,201 of record JAGVUD010000043.1, read on the forward strand.
ATCCTGCTCGAGCCTGCGGATGTCAGCGCCCAGTGGGTTCGCAGACGAGAACCACACCGCGCGCGGAGTCCAGTCCGCGAACAGAGGCTGCGCTTCGAGGCCCTGCTGAAACTCCCGCAGCCAGCCCAGTTGCTCCGGGGTCCGCACAAGCTCGAAGTTCTTCCATGTCGGTTCCGGCAGCAACTGCAGCCCGAACACGAAGAACCCCTTCGACCCCGCGTCCTGCAGAGCCCCCAGCGAGGCCATCATCTCCGTTTTCGATGCGTAGCAGGGGGTCTCCTTGGAGACCGCGCCTGTCGTCTGAGTCTCGGTCGTCAGAAGCCAGGCCGGACGGCTCCACTGCCTCACCAGCGCAAGGCACTGCGCGCCCGCCAGCGGGCCGATCACGGCCGGGGTGCCGTACGCCTCGACGCCGATCCCGTCGTAGCCCTCCGAATCGTCATTGATGAAGAAGTCGCTCGACGCCGTCCACTTCACCACGACCGGCACGTTCGCCACATGCCGCTTCAGCACCATCGCCGCCGAGTTCAGATACTTCCGGATCGAGTCGTCGCGGAACCGCTGGATGTCGCTCCACATCTGGCTGTCCGTGCTGCCGAGCTTGCTCAGATGTCCGTCCGATGTGTTGTAGGCGTAGGTGAGGCCCTTGACGTCGTGCCACAGCGGGATCATCCGCGACGCCTGCTCGTACGTCTTGATCTCTCCCGTCAGACCCCACGCGCGCGCCAGCTCGCCGGCGTCTCTGTACCTCTTCTGCAGCCACGACTCGAACTCGATCTGGAACATCCGCGAGTCCGGGATCAGATACTGCGTCTCTCCCCGCATGCCCATCTCGTTGATGAACGGGTCCACCCAGAATCGCAGCCCCTTGCCGAACCGCACCTTGCCCATCACCGAAACCAGCCGGTCCCGATAGCCTCCGAACCCCTCCCAGAAGTTCTGCAGCCCGTCCGCGTACGAATCCACGGTCTTGATCGGGTAGACCAGAAGCACGCGCCTGGCGTCCGGCTTGCCGTCCACCTCAATCGAAACCTTACCGCCGGATGGCGCCAGCCTGCCTGTCTTCACGATGTCGCCGCTCTTCGCGTCGGCCAGTGCCCAGATTCCCCCCACCGCGGCTGGCAGGTCGAAAGTGACGGTGCGCGCGGCGGCGATGTCGGGGAGACGGTACAGGCTCGGGCGTATCACCCAGCCGGTCAGAGGCATGTCCGGGCCGTCCGCAAGCTCTATTCCGTAGCGGAAGCCCTGAGAGTCGAGGTAGTCCGCGAAACGCTGCCACGCCTCGGGAGGGATGCCCGTCGCGCCGTGCACCGGGTTCACGTACAGGTCACTGATCCCGTGCGACTTGACTGTCTGGAGCGCTTCGGTGTCCGCCTTCCAGTTCTCGTCCGTCTGGCCGTTCGTCAGATACTTCGAGCAAAACATCCCTCCCACCGGGATGTACGGCTTCGAGTCCCAGATGAGTGCGTGAGCGTCGCTGATGGACCACTCGTGCGAAGCGCCTTCGCTGTCCACGAACACTCCGTGCGACCGCCCCTCTTTCGCTGTGCTCTGGCTGAGCGCCGGCCCGCAAACAGCAAGCGGCACGAGCAGCAGAAACGCTGCGCACGCCGCCGTGCGAAACATAATGTGTGACACTGCTGAAGTGATGCTGCTATCCCCCCGCCGGGCCGCGCCGGGCACTACATCCGCTCGGGGGCTTCAATCCCCATCGTGTGAAGCAGATTGCCCAGGACCTGTTTCGAGGCGCTCACCAGCGCGAGCCTCGCTCCGCTCAGAGCCTCGTCATCGCCAAGCACCCGGCATTCGGTGTAGAACTTGTGGAAGAGACGCGCCAGCTCCGTCGCGAACGCCGATAGCCGGTGCGGCTCGTGCCGGAAGGCAGCCCGCGCCACCTCCTCCGGCCAGTCCGCCAGCTTCTTGATAAGGTCCAACTCCGGCTCGTCCACGAGCAGCGACAGGTTCGCGTCCTCCGCTGTCGGTACGACGACGCCGCGCTCCTCCGCGTTCCGCAGAAGCGCCGCGATGCGCGCGTGTGCGTACTGCACGTAGTAGACAGGGTTCTCCTCGGACTGGCTCTTCGCCAGTTCCAGGTCGAAGTCGAGCTGGCTGTCGTGGCTGCGCATCAGCAGGAAGTATCGCGCCGCGTCCTTGCCCACCTCCTGCACCAGCTCCGACAGCGAGATCACGTCGCCCGCGCGCTTCGACATCATCACGACCTCGCCGCTCGACATCAGCCGAACAGCCTGGTAGATGAGAATGTCCACGTCCCCGGCCCTGTACCCGAGCGCCGCGACAGCCGCCTTCGTCCGGGCGATGTAGCCGTGATGATCCGGGCCCCACACATTGATCAGCTTGTTGAACCCGCGCTCGAACTTGTCCGCGTGATACGCCGCATCAGCCGCAATGTAGGTCGGGCTGCCGTTCGAACGCACCAGCGCCCTGTCCTTGTCGTCCCCGAAGTTCGTGCTGCGCAGCCACACCGCGCCGTCCTTCTCGTACGTGAAGCCGCGCTCGTCCAGCTTCGCGACCGCCTCGCGCACCTTGCCCGAATCGTGCAGCGAGCGCTCGCTGAACCAGCAGTCGAACACGATCCCGAACTCCTCGAGGTCGGCCTTTTGCTGCGCGATCATCGCGTCCTCGGCCATCCGGGTGAAGAGGGTCAGCCGCTCCTCGGCGTCCATCGAAACGTACGTATCACCGTGCTGTGCGATGATGTCCTTCGCGATCTGATTGACGTACGTGCCCTGATAGCCGTCCTCCGGCATCTCGATGGACTGGCCGAGCTCCTGAAGATAGCGCACGACGAGCGACTTGCCGAAGTTGATCATCTGCGTGGAGTTCGCCGCGTCGTTAATGTAATACTCGCGCGCCACCTGCGCGCCCGTCAACTCGTACAGCCGCGCCAGAGTGTCGCCGATTGCCCCGCCGCGGCCGCTCGCCACGGTGATCGGGCCGTTCGGGTTGGCGCTGACGAACTCCAGAAGCACCTTCGTGCCCGCGCCCGCGTCGCTCCGGCCGTAGCGGTCGCCTTCCCCGGCAATCTTGAGGATCACATCGTGCAGCCACCCCGGCTTGAGGTAGAAGTTGATGAAGCCGGGCCCCGCGACCTCCATCCGGTCTATGAGCCCGTCACCCACTCCTATGCTGGCGACAATGCACTCGGCGATCTTGCGCGGAGGCAGGTTCGCCTCGCGCGCCAGCGCCATCGCCACATTCGACGAAAAATCGCCATGCTCCCGGTTGCGTGGGACTTCGATCTCAACCTCGGGAGTCCCCGAAAAACTCAGCTCGCCCCTGTCTCGGGCGGCTTCCAGCGCCTGCTGGATTGCCTGCACAACTCGCTCTTTAGCCAACTCGAACGATTCCCTTCAAGCCGATAGCCTCTCTTCCCCCCGTCGCTTTCCTCACGCTCTCAAAGAAGCGGTATGCTGACGCCGAGCGCCCAGATCAGCGCCTGCGTCACCAGCATCGTCAGCGCAAGGCCCATGCCGATCTGCACGAAGCCGAGATTCCAGAACCTCCGCCCGGCCGGACGGGCCCCGAGCACCTCTTCGCGGTAGCGTGCCAGCAGTTCTTGCCCTGCCCTGATCCCGCTTTCGATCTGCCTGTCGCTGGGGCGCCGCGTCGTAACATGCGTCTGCAGCCACGCGCCGATAGACCGCCACGCGAGAAGAACGACTATTATAGCAAGGAATACCGCCACCGGGCTTGGAAAGGCCGTCGTCAGCACCACGAATACGCTTGCCGCCGCTGCAAGATTCGTCCCGCAGCGAGGATGAACGCGGGGCATCCGCCGCACCGTCGCCATATCCAGCGGCTCCCCGCGCTCGATTGCGTTCACGGTCTGATGCTCGGCGGCGTGATAGCCCGCCACCCGCGAATACCTGATTCCGAGCAGAAGCACCAGAATCGGCAGCGCCATCGAAGCGTAGTTGACCAGGTCGAGCGGCGTCATCGCGGGCGAAGGAGTCGAAAGGAGCGCCGCGTAGAGCGGCTGTCCCAGCCAGCGCTGAATAAGCCAGCTTGCGCCGACGAACAGCAGAACCCCGGCGATCTGCAGCAGCCCGAACATGACCCCGAGCAGCACGAGCGCCGCGTCGCTCACTCCGCCCCGCTGCGAGCCGCAGGTCAGATGCACGCCGAGCGGGGTGGCGAGTCCTCCCACCGCGGCGGGCCTGAGAGCGTTCGTCAGAGCCGCAATAACATCCGAGCGCACCAGATAGCCGCCGTACGTGCCCCGCGAGTCCGAAACGGGCAGCACGTCTGCCCCTGTCTCCTCGAACAGCCGGGCGGCCTCGGCAATCGTCGCTTCCGGGCCGATGAACGCCGGGACGGGCCGCACGGCGCCGCTGATATCGGGCACGCGCCCCGCGCCGCTGCTCTCGCCGTCATCCGAACACGCGTTGACAATCTGCAGCAGATCGCGCTCGTGAACGATCCCCGCCACCTGCATTCCCGATATGACCGGCGCGGCGCTGCCGCCCGACGCCCGCAGCAGCGCGATCGCCGCCGATACCGGGTCGGTTGCGAACAGCGGCCGCGTCGTGCGGATCAGCTCCAGTATTCGGTTGTCTCCGGGGCTTGTCATGTTGCCGTCCGCCGGGCTCTGAGTGCCCGGTGTCAAAACTGCTCTGCTGGCATGTCAAAAAAGGTCTGGCAGTTCTGCCGCGCCTTGTGCTAGAATATCCTCTCGCGCGCCCTCGATCGAGGACTCGCGTATTATTTTGCCTGCGGGGATGGCCGTCCGAGGCCGCAAAAGGCCCGCAATGAAAGGTAGCCACATGGCAGTTTCCTGCGCAATTTGCGGTAAGGGCTCACAGTTTGGCCAGAACATCCGGCATCAGCACTCCGGGTCATGGGCACTGCGCGCCCCGCGCACAAAGCACCAGTGGAAGCCGAACTTGCAGACCGTTCGCACGGTCGTGGGCGGAACGCCGAAGCGCATCCGCGTCTGCACGAAGTGCATCAAGGCCGGCAAGGTCGCGCGGTCGGTCTAGCCGGAGCGCTCCGGGGCCTCCCCGGCCCTGTCGGCGCTCCGCCAGCCCCACTGCCTCTTCCCGCAAAAACAAGACACCGCCTCATCCGCCGATAGTTTCCCTCCCGCGCGAACGAACGGTGACTGAACCGATTATACAGGTTTCCCCGTCCGCGCGTCACCCGCGGCCGGCCGCGCTCCAGGTCACACCCCCCTTGCCGTTGACACGGTTTTGCGGATATAACTTCTCTGGTTTTTAGCACTCAAGCATTCTGACTGCTAATCGCCCGGCCCGAAGGGGCCTGGCAGCCGGATGCATTAACACCAGAGGAGGTCCGCTATGATCAAACCGCTCAGCGACCGGATCGTCGTTCAGGCGAAGTCGGCTGAGGACGTCAGCAAGGGCGGCATCATCCTTCCCGACACGGCAAAAGAGAAGCCGCAGGAGGGGAAGGTGGTCGCCGTGGGGCCGGGCAAACTGCTCGACTCCGGAAAGACCGTGCCGATCGAGGTCAAGGTCGGCGACTCCGTCATCTACTCCAAGTATGGCGGCACGGAAATCAAGCTGGATGGCGAGGAATACGTCATCCTCAGGCAGGACGACATTCTTGCCATCGTTGACGGAAAGAAAGGCAAGTAACCTTGGCTGCAAAAGATCTCAGATTCGACGAAGAGGCGCGTCGCGCCCTCGAGCGCGGCGTCAACACGCTGGCCGACGCGGTTAAGGTGACTCTTGGCCCGCGCGGCCGCAATGTGGTGCTCGAGAAGAAGTTCGGCTCCCCGACCGTCATCAACGACGGCGTCACCATCGCCAAGGAGATCGAGGTCGAGGACGCTTTCGAGAACATGGGCGCCCAGCTCGCCCGTGAGGTCGCTTCCAAGACCAACGATGTCGCCGGCGACGGCACCACCACCGCCACCGTCCTGGCCCAGGCTGTCGTGCGCGAAGGCCTCAAGAATGTGGCCGCCGGCGCGAACCCGCAGGCGCTGAAGCGCGGCATTGACAAGGCCGTCGAGGCCGTCGTCGCCGCCATTCAGAAGAGCGCGACGCCCGTTAAGGACAACTCGGCCATCACCCAGGTCGCGTCCATTTCCGCGAACAACGACGAGACCATCGGCAAGCTCATCGCCCAGGCGATGGACAAGGTCGGCAAGGACGGCGTCATCACCGTCGAGGAGTCGAAGGGCACCCAGACCACGCTGGAGCTGGTCGAGGGAATGCAGTTCGACAAGGGCTACATCTCTCCGTACATGGTCACCGATGCCGAGCGCATGGAGGTCGTGTTCGAGGAGCCCTACATCCTCATCTTCGAGAAGAAGATCTCCGCCGTCCAGGACCTGCTCCCGCTGCTCGAGAAGGTCGTCCGCGCCGGACGCCCGCTCCTCATCATTTCCGAAGAGGTCGAGGGTGAGGCTCTGGCGACTCTCGTTGTCAACAAGCTGCGCGGAACCCTGAACGTCGCCGCCGTCAAGGCGCCCGGGTTCGGTGACCGCCGCAAAGAGATGTTGAACGACATCGCCGTCCTCACCGGCGGCCGGTTCATCACCGAGGATCTCGGCGTCAAGCTCGAGAACGTGGACATCCCCGACCTCGGACAGGCGAAGAAGATCATCGCCACCAAGGAAGACACCACGATCATCGAGGGCGCCGGGCAGGCGTCGGCCATCCAGGGCCGTGTCGCGCAGATCAAGCGGCAGATCGAGGAGACCGACTCCGACTACGATCGCGAGAAGCTGCAGGAGCGGCTGGCGAAGCTCTCCGGCGGCGTCGCGGTTGTGCAGGTCGGCGCGGCAACCGAGACCGAACTCAAAGAGAAGAAGCATCGCATCGAGGACGCTCTTTCGGCCACCCGCGCGGCTGTTGAAGAGGGAATCGTCGCCGGCGGCGGCGTGACGCTCATCCAGTGCGCGGCCGTCATTGACAAGCTGAAGCTCCAGGGCGACGAGGCGGTCGGAAGCCAGATCATCAAGCGCGCGCTCGACGAGCCCGCCAAGGTGATCGCCTCCAACGCCGGTCTCGAGGGCTCTGTCGTCGTCGAGCGCCTGAAGAGCGAGAAGCCCGGCGTCGGGCTGAACGCCGCCACGGGCAAGTACGAGGACATGGTCGCGGCCGGAATCGTTGACCCGGCCAAGGTGACCCGCTCTGCCCTGCAGAACGCCGCGTCCATCGCGGGGATGGTGCTCACCACCGAGGCTCTCGTCGCCGAGAAGCCCGAGAAGAAGGAAGCGCCGATGCCCGGCGGAGCGCCCGGAATGGGCGGCATGGGCGGAATGTACTAGAACCGATGCGTCAGGCGCCCCGCGCTCGCGCGGTGAGCCTGCTCCATCTGCTTCCCACAGGGGAGCCGGAACCCTCCGGCTCCCTTTATTTTGCTCTACCCTGCGGGAACGCCTCCGATTCCGCGCGCGTTTACTGACAACAGGAGGCATTACTCATGAGAGCGCCCATTGCGTCTCTTGCCGTGCTGGCTGTTCTGGCTGCCTGCGCGGCTGCATTCACTGCCCGAATCGCCGCGCGAACGGCGGACGCGCAGGTGAGGGTTTCTCCCGCTACCCCGTACGGTCAGCGTGTTGCGAAAGGAACAAGATTGGAGAAGGCGACATTCGGAGCAGGGTGTTTCTGGGGAGTTGAAGCGGCGTTCCGGCGCGTGGAGGGCGTCACCTCAACGCGTGTCGGGTTCATCGGCGGCCGCACCCGCAACCCCTCCTATCACGACGTCTGCGCCGGTGACACCGGCCACGCCGAGGCCGTGGAGATCACCTACGATCCATCCGCAGTCACATACGCCCGGCTTCTGGAGGTGTTCTGGGACGAGCACGACCCCACCACTCTCAACAGGCAGGGTCCCGACATCGGCGATCAGTACCGGTCGGTTATCTTCTATCACACGCCGGAGCAGCGTCAGGCCGCCGAGGACTCGAAGAAGCAGCTCGCCGGGTCAGGCAAATACCGCGGGCCCATCGTCACGGCCATCGAGCCAGCCGGGGAGTTCTGGCAGGCGGAGGACTACCACCAGCAGTATCTCGAGAAGCGCGGGCTCGCGACCTGCCGGACGCGCTGAATATGAATGTGCAAGTTTTTTCCTGAAACTGGTAGTCTTTACAGGTGACAACGGCGCCCGGCTGCTGTATCCTTGTAGTCCGTTATGCAGGGATAGGAGAATGGCCGGCGGACGTCCTCTGGACGTCCGCTGTGTCATTTGGGGCTGATTCGCGCGTCAGGCAGCCCTGGCCGGGGCGCCCCGGGGCATTCGTATTTCACGAGAGCACAAGCCCTTTCGGCGTTCGCCTGAACCCCCTCGACCGCAGCTCCGCCTCCACCGCGGTTCCCGTTATCTCGCGCTCGCCCCAGAACTGAACCTCTATCCTCCTGAGCGGCCGCATCGGCCAGGGGCTATCGAGCACGTCCGGCAGCGCGTCCATGCCCGCGATGGCCTCGCTCTCTCCCGCCAGCGGCGTCAGACGCTTCGCCCCGCCTTCCAGCAGCAGCGCCGCCTGCCCCCGCACGAACACGATGGTGTTCGTGGGACGCCTCGTCCACGGCCCCTCGGTCACAATGGCCGGGTCGCACGAGTTCACGGACAGCGGTGGCCCATCGCCCCCCTGCTTCTCGAACCGCCGCAGAGCGTCCGCCGCCTCGTGCAGCGCGAACTGCGCTCCGCCCGAAGCCCGCACGAACCAGCCTCGCAGAATCTCGCCCGCCATCTCCATCCGCTCCAGAACGCGATACAGCGAACCCCACCCGATGTCGAAGCTGTCTCTGCGCGCGATGTCACGGGTCACCACTCCGTAGCGGTCCAGCAGAATCCGCGCCATCAGCTCGGTGGCCTCCTCGTCGGGAGGCTCCGGGCCGGCCGTGGGAAGCGCGGACCAGCGGCTGAGCGCTCCCGGTGACAGCGGCGGACGCAGGCGCTTGAGCTGCTGGTAGCGCTGCCGGGGACTTCCATGCGTCCGAGCCGCCGCGTCTCTCACGGCCGCCGTCCTGGCGCCCTTTGCCGCGCGCAAAGCGCCGAAGCTGTCCTGTGTCACCTGTCCCCTCCACACGAGTCCGAGCAGAGCTTCCTCCAACAGCCGCGTATCCCTGCCGCTCGCAACGCCGAGATCAACGAGAAAGCTCGCGCCCCTCTCATGCAGCAGCGTCAGAATCTCCGCTTCCAGCGGCGAAAGAACGTCATCGTCACAGCCCGCGCCGGGCAGAGCGCCCGACAGCGCGCGGGGAAGAAACGCCACATGTCCCGGACGCCCTGTGCCCGGAATGCCGCGCCACACGATCTGCCCGCTCGCAAGCGCGCTGTCCAGCATGGACGGAACATAGGCGTTGATCCTGCGCGCGAACACCTCTGCTTCCCATACCGCAGACGGGGCCGCGAAACCAGCCAGCTTCTCGACCACCCCGCACAGCGCGTCCGGGCCTTCGAGCCGCCTGCCCGGGCTGCGGTTCTGCCAGTCGAAAACGAAGCTCTGGAAAGCCGCCGTGCTGACCGGGCTCGATTCCCGCCTGCGTATCGCCAGCGTAATCCGCCGCGCGGCTTCCAGCATGCCGGACGAAATCCATCCGCCCGCCGCGCGCACAGCCTCGCCGCGCGCCTCCATCTCCCCGTACGCCCGTTCCGCCATGCCCGTTTCCAGGCCGTACCGAAGCGCAAACGATTCGGGAGACGATCCGGGGTTGCAGGCGATGAAATCACCGGCGCGCTCGCGCCAGAAGTCCTCGTGCGCGTCCGGGTTCGCGGCGGCGCTCGTCCACTGGCTCGCCTCCTCCGCCAGAACCCAGCGCTCTTCTCCGCCCAGCGCGACGCGCGCAGCGACGCCCCTCGCTGCGAGGTCGTCCAGCATGGAGGTCGCGCGGTCCGCGCTGGCGGCCGCCGCCTCGGCCGTTGTGACATCTCCCAGCCGCCGCATCACCTCCGCCAGCTCGGCGGGGGTCCGCGCCCGGGTGTGCTCGGCTGTGTGCCGTGCCTCGTCGCGAAGCCGCGCGACCGCTTCGGCGTCAATCCCACGTTCCCCCGCTTCGAGCAGCGCGCCCAGATCGCTGTCCGCCCGGGCGGCGTCGCGGGCCGCCTCTCCGGTGGGGCGATCCCACACATACATGAACTCGCCGACGAAGCTGAACTCCAGCGCCGCCGCGAAGGGCGAGGGCGCCGGCGACGAACTCTCGGCCACCTCCATCGTGCCGGCCTGCACTTCGGCCAGAATCGCCGCCGTCGTGTCGCAGTCCAGATAGTCCTGACGGCATTCGCGCGCGGTCTCGGCGACAATCGGAAATCCCGGCGTCGCCCGCGCCACCTGCAGAAGGTCTTTGGCTTTCAGCCTCTGCAGCCAGAGCGGGTTGCGCTTGCCCGGACGCGCTCCCGGCAGCAAGAGCGCGCGGGCGGCGTTCTGCCGGAACCGCAGCCCGAAGAGCGGGCTCTGAAGCAGACCCCGGTCCAGGACCTCGCGGAACCGCTCAGGGGTCAACCTCCGCAGCAGACCCGCTGTGTCCGGGATGTCTTCGGGAAGCCGCACAAGCACGCCGTCGTCAGACGCAGTTGACTCGGGCGCCGCGCCCGTCACCTCCCGCAGCATCTCGACAATCGCAATGCGCAGCGCCTGGTGCACCCGTCCCCCGAACGGGGTGATGACCGCCAGACGCCCCTCGCCGAGCGCGTCGCTGAACCGCTCCACCACCATGCGCCTGCGCGTCGGCAGCGCACCGTGCGACATCTGCCGATCCACCATTCCGGCCAGGTTCCGGGCGGCCTCCCGGGTCACCGGAAGCTCCCCGCGAATCCACTCCTCCAGATCGCCCGCCGCTCTGTGCCGTTCCGCGCCCTCCAGAAACTCCCCGATGTCCCTGCCGAGGCCGGGGCTGCGCCACACCATCTCCCCCCGCCAGAACGGCGCTTTGGCCGGAACCCCGGCTGTCGGGTGAACGAAGATTCGGTCGGCCTCGATGCTCTCGATCCGCCACAGGCTCGTGCCCAGCCGGAATGCCTCGCCCTCCCGCGCCTCCCACACGAACTCCTCGTCCAATTCACCAATGCTCAGCCGGGTGCCCGCAAGATACACAGGGAACTGCCCGGTGTCCGGGATCACCCCTCCGCTGCTGACCACCGTCCGCAGGGTGCCCGGCAGCGGGAGCAGCATTCCGTTCACCCTGTCCAGCGACACGCGCGCGTCGAAGCCTTTGCCCAGCCTCCCCGCCATCATCTCGACCGTTCGCAGGAACGCTTCCTTCGGCAGATTGACGAAGCAGGCCGAGCGCCGCACCGTGTCGTAGATGCTGTCAACCCGTACGGGGCCGTGCACTGTCATGGCGGCGATCTGCTGCGCCAGCACGTCCAGCGGGTTCGCCACCGCGCGGATCTGCTCTACCTTTGCTTCCAGCATGTCCTTTGCGATGACCGCCGACTCCAGAAGGTCCGCCACCGACGTGCAGAGGATCTTGCCGCGGCTGGTCTGGCTGAAGAGATGTCCCGCGCGGCCCACGCGCTGAAGAGCGCTCGAAACTGCCTTCGGCGACTGCACCTGGCAGACGAGGTCCACCGCGCCCATGTCTATGCCCAGCTCCAGCGTGCTCGTCGCCACCGCCGCCCTCAGTTCGCCGCGCTTCAGCCTCTCCTCGGTCTGTCTGCGGCGCGCGGGCGAGATGCTGCCGTGGTGCGGCTCGGCGATCCGCGAGCCCGCCTGCTCGTTCAGGTTCAGCGTCAGCCGCTCCACCGTCCGCCTGTTGTTCGCGAACACGATTGTGGAGCGATGCGACTGGATTTCGCCGAGCAGACTGGCCTCGATGTGCGGCCAGAGTTCGCCCTGCTTCAGGCCGTAGAAGTCCGGCACGGCCGAGGAGACCGACACCTCGATATCGCGCCGCATGCTTGCGTCCACAATCGTGACCGCCCGCTGGCTGCCGTCCGGGCCGTATCCGCCCAGGAACCTCGCCGTCTCTTCGAGCGGGCGCTGCGTCGCCGAAAGGCCGATGCGCACGGGGCTCTGCTTTGCGATCTCTTCGGCGCGCTCCAGCAGCACCGAGAGAAACGCGCCGCGCTTGTTCGGGGCCAGGGCGTGAATCTCGTCCACGACCACCTGCCGCACTTCGCGCAGCATCGTGCGCGCCTGAGAGCAGAGAATCAGGTTCAGCGATTCGGGGGTCGTGATAAGAATCTGCGGCGGACGCCGCGCCATGCGCGCGCGCTCTTTCGAGGGCGTGTCTCCCGTGCGCACCCCGACCGTGATCTCGGGCGGCTCAATCCCGCCGGCCCGAAGCTCCGCCGCAATCCCCTCCAGCGGAACGCGAAGGTTGCGCTCGATGTCGTAGTTCAGCGCCTTCAGCGGCGATATGTAAAGGAGATAGACGCCCTTCTGCTTCTCGCCCGCCAGTCCCGCCCGGACCAGATGATCAATGCCCGCCAGAAAGGCCGCCAGAGTCTTGCCCGAGCCTGTCGGGGCGAAGATGAGGCAGCTTCGGCCGGAGGCGATAACCGGCCATCCCAGCGCCTGGGGCGGGGTGGGGCGCCCGGCCGCGCGCTCGAACCAGCGCCGGACGGCGGGATGAAAGCTGTCTGGAATGCTCTGCGATTCGCTCATGCTCGGCACCGGCTATTGTATCAGAAATCCCGGCGTCGTCCGCCCGTGCGGCAGGTTGCCCCCAAACGCCAATCGTGATACGCTGTTGCTGCGGAAAAAGCATCATCAAAGCAGGAAACGATTACCATTTATGACTGATACCAAACTCGCCGCCCGGAAGCTCCTGTCCGGGAACGAGGCGATTGCCAGGGCCGCCTGGGAGGCGGGGGTGCGCGTCGCTTCCGGCTACCCTGGAACCCCTTCCACCGAGATTCTCGAGAACCTTGCCCGCTACCCCGATGTGTACTGCGAATGGGCTCCCAACGAGAAGGTGAGCCTCGAAGTTGTTGCGGGCGCCAGCTTCGGCGGGGCCAGGGCTCTGGCCACAATGAAGCATGTCGGAGTCAACGTGGCCGCCGACCCGCTCATGACATTTGCCTATACGGGGGTCAACGGGGGCGCGGTCATCGTCAGCGCCGACGACCCCGGAATGCACAGTTCTCAAAACGAGCAGGACAACCGGCATTTCGGCAGGATGGCGTCCATTCCGGTGCTGGAGCCATCGGACAGCCAGGAAGCCTACGAATTCACGCTGCTTGCTTTCGAAATCTCCGAGCGGTTCGACACGCCCGTGATGCTGCGCACCACCACCCGCGTGGCGCACAGTTCGGGCCCGGTCACTATCGGCGAGCGGCAGAACCCCGACCTGCCCGCCTTCCAGAAGAACCCGGGCAAATACGTAATGGTGCCCGCCAACGCGAAGCGCAGGCACTCGAGCGTGCTCGAGCGGGAACGCCTGCTGAAAGCGTTCGCCGAAGAGACTCCGATCAACCGGGTCGAGAAGCGCGGGGCGATGGGAGTTGTCGCCTCCGGCGTCGCCTATCAGCACGTCTGCGAAGCCTTCCCCGAAGCCAGCGTGCTCAAGCTCGGAATGAGCTGGCCGCTTCCGGAACAGAAGATCCGCGAGTTTGCCGGAAGCGTCGAGCGCCTCATCGTCGTCGAAGAACTGGATCCGTTCATCGAGACCGAAATCCGGGCCATGGGCATCGCCTGCGACGGCAAGAATCTGGTTCCGCGCGAGGGCGAACTCGATCCGGTCATAGTGAAGGGCGCCATCGAAGGCTCCGGCCCGCCGCCCGCGCCGCCGTCCGCATTGCCCGGACGCCCGCCGGTGTTGTGCCCGGGGTGCCCGCACCGCGGCGTGTTCTGGCTGCTGAACAGAATGCGGGCCGTCGTGCCGGGCGACATCGGCTGCTACACGCTGGGGGCGCTCCCGCCGCTCGAATCGCTGGATATCTGCATCTCCATGGGCGCTTCTGTCGGCAGCGCCATCGGAATGCAGCGCGCGCGCCGCGAAGACGACACCCGCCCGCAGGTTGCCGTCATCGGAGATTCCACGTTCCTGCACTCCGGCATCAGCGGGCTCATTGATGCGGTCTACAACCAGACTCCCATCACGCTCGTGATCCTCGACAACAGGACGACAGCCATGACCGGGGGACAGGAGCATCCCGGCACGGGCAAGACGCTGATGGGGGCCAGCGCGCCCGAGATAGATCTCCTTCGCCTTTGCGAGGCGGCCGGGGTCGAGTATGCGGTCCGCGTTGATCCGCTGAACCTTCAGGAAACCCGCGCCGCCATCGAGCAGGGCGTGGCCTTCGACGGGCCGGCGGTGATCATCGCCACAAGCCCCTGCGTGCTGCAGGCTCACGTCACAGGCGATGCCATGGCTGTTGACGGCGAAGCCTGCACGGCCTGCCAGCTCTGCTTCAAACTGGGGTGCCCGGCGCTGTCGGCGGACCCTTCGGCCGAAAAGAAGGGCCGCCAGTGCGCGACCATTGACGAGAGCCTGTGCAACGGGTGCCGCATCTGCGAGCAGATGTGCCCGAAGCATGCCGTGGGGGTCAGCAAGTGAGCGTAACAAGCATACGAATCGTCGGGGTCGGGGGACAGGGCATCATTCTGGCCAGCAATCTTCTCAGCGAAGTCGCGCTGGCGGCAGGTTTGGAGGTGAAAAAGGCCGAAGCCCACGGCATGAGCCAGCGGGGCGGAAGCGTAACCTCCGATGTGCGCTTCGGAGATGTCGTCCATTCGCCGATAATCGGCTTGGGAGACGTGGACCTGCTGGTTGCGTTCGAGCGGCTGGAGGCCCTGAGGGCGCTTCCGGCGCTGAAGCCGGGCGCCGCCATCGTGCTAAACCGCCAGTCCATCGCGCCCATGCCCGTGCTCTCGGGAAAGGCGCAGTACCCGGCGGATATCGAGCAGGCGCTGGCCCGCGAGGCAGGCCGGCTCGTCCCCGTGGACGGCCCGCTCATCGCCGACGCGCTCGGCGATCCCCGGGTCATCAACTCGGCGGTACTCGGAGCGCTCTCCACGCTGCTGCCTTTCTCCGATGAGCAGTGGCGGGCCGCCTATGAACAGAGGCTGAAGAAGAAGGGTCTCGAGGTCAACCTCAGGGCCTTTGAGGATGGGAAGAAGCAGGCCGCCGCGGCCTGACGCTGCATCGCAGCCGGCACGGCGCCTCGATCAGGAGTGAGTGGTACATGAAGATCGCTGTCATCATCATCTACATCCTTGGCAATCTCGGCATCGGCTACTGGGCCATGCGCCGGAACAAGAATGTGTCCGACTTCTTCCTTGGCGGCAGAAACATCGGGCCGTGGATGTCCGCCCTTGCTTACGGCACGACGTACTTTTCAGCCGTGCTTTTCGTCGGGTACGCCGGACGCCTGGGGTGGGGCTTCGGCATGGGCGTCATGTGGATCGTCATCGGCAATGTCGTCCTGGGGAGCTTCCTTGCGTGGAGAGTCCTCGGCGCGCCCACCCGCCACATGACCGTCCGCCTTTCCGCGCTCACGATGCCCGAGTTCCTGGAAGCCCGCTACGGCTCCAGCTTCCTCAAGGCGCTCTCGGCCATCGTCATCTTCTGCCTGCTCGTCCCTTACTCGGCCTCGGTGTATATGGGTTTGTCCTATCTTTTCAAGGCAAACTTTAACATGTCCTACACCGTGGCGCTTTCCAGCCTCGCCCTCATGACAGGCTTGTATCTCATCATGGGCGGCTACTTCGCCCTCACCCTCACCGACTTCATCCGTGGCATCATCGAAGTCGCGGGCGTCTTCGTGATGGTGATATTCCTGACGAACATGCACGGCGGACTGCCGGCCGCGGCAGACCGTCTCATGGCGCCGGAGTATATGCCCGCCTTCCAGAAGGCCGCCACGCTCGACAACGGACTGCTCATTCCGGGCTGGCTAACCCTCGCCTGCCTGGTCGTCGTGACGAGCCTGGGCCCCTGGGGCCTGCCGCAGATGGTGCAGAAGTTCTACTCGATCAAGAGCGCATCCGATATCACCCGCACCATGTGGGTGGCCAGCGTCTTCTCGCTGATCATCGCTTTCGGGGCTTACTTCACCGGCGCGCTCACGCATCTGTTCTACGCGACGCCTCCCGCCGAGATCATGGCCGGCGGCAAGCCGGACCTCGACCAGCTTATGCCGTTCTTTCTCGTGACGCAGACCCCGGCCTGGGTGTCGCTCGTGATTCTGCTGCTCATCTTCAGCGCATCCATGTCAAGCCTGTCGTCGCTGGTGCTCGTTGCGTCTTCGGCGATCGTCATTGACCTGCTCGGCGGAAGCAAGCCGGAGGCCAGGAAGAACTCCATGACGCTGATGCGCGTGTTCTGCGCCGTCTTCGTCGCCCTCTCCCTCTATGTCGCCTACTACCGCTTCGACTTCATCATGAACCTGATGGTGATGAGTTGGGGGGCGCTTGCAGGGTCGTTCCTCGCGCCGTTCGTGTACGGACTGTTCTGGCGGCGCGCAACGAAGGCCGCTGCCATCACGAGCTTCCTCGTCGGCCTCACGCTTTCGCTCGGGCTTTCGTTCTATCTCGGCAAGAACGGAGTCCCGATCGCGGGAGCCGTCGCAATGCTTGTGCCGCTCATCGTGATGCCCATCGTCTCGCTGTTGACTCCCGCTCCGGAGCCCGCCCGCGTGGCGAAGGCCTTCGGATCCGGTGAGGTAGAAGCCTGCGCCGCCGAGCCGGCGCGGGTCTAGACCCGCACCGTTTCGCTGGCTTCCAGAGAAAAAGGCCTCCCGCCGTTGCGGCGGGGGGCCTTTCAGGAATCTGAGTTCGCCGCTGTCCGCGCGGCTAGAATCCGGTAAACAGTTCCAGCAACGTGATGTCGTCCCGGACATCCTCGGCGCCGCAGCCCGGGTCTTCCATGTTGCGCTCATGCTCCAGCTGCAGCCACACGCTCGGACGCAGCGGCTTCACCACCGAGAGAGAAATCTGCCGCTTGTCCCAGGTGTACTGGTTGCTGGTCGGAGCCACGTCCATATCAACCCCGGCGTATCGCGCAAAGAACTTGGGCTTCATCCCCTTGGGCTGGTAGCCTGCCGTTATCTCCCAGCCGCTGTGGTCTATGTCGCTCGTCTCCGCGAGCATATACTGCCCCTGCAGCACGTAGTTGCCCGAAGGCCACACGGCATACACCCCGTAGCGGTCGTGCGTCTTGGACGTATGAGTGTTGCTCTTGAACTCGGCGTTCAGGAAGTCGAGGTCGGACTGGTCGAGGTGCCCGAAGGCTCCGGTAATGCCCAACTTCGCCCCGTTCTTCAGGATGAGCCCGTACTTGCCCTCGATCTGCAGCGTCTCATTGATATCGTGCGGCACATCGCGGTCGGCAAGGTTCTTGACCAGGTTGGTGCCGTCCAGCGTCACGTCGCCGATCGCCCGGTTGCCGATGCGCATCCCGGTCACCACGGCCACGCCCGCCTCGTAGTGCTTGCTGTCCACGAAATACTGGATTCCCTGCGCCCTGTCCTGAGTGAAGGCCTCGGAGAAGATGCCGTAGTTCGTGGTCTTCCGGTTGGGGTAGGACGGTGTGATGGCAAAAGCCATCCTTCGCCCTTTGCCCACGCGCAGAGTCCCCGGGTTCATCTTGATGTCCGTGTAAGCACTCTCAAGGTATATCCGGTAGGGTTCCGCTGGCCCCGCGGCCGGTACAAAGGGGTGATAGTACACCTCAACATACGCCGACAGTTTCGGGTCAATCTGCGCCGCCGCGGAAAGCGATATTCTGTCCGTTCGGAACCGCGTCGGTCCTCCCTGCGGCTGGTAGATCCGGTTCAGTGTGTACCCGTGCCACACAATGTCGGCGGCTTCTACACCGCTGCTGGTGAGGGGCGTGAACCCGCCCGCCAGCGCAGCCAGCACCAGGCCGGCGGCAAGCCCCCATACTGCTCGTTTCAGCACAATCAACTCCTTCCACTTCTCCCGCGGCCCAGGTGGCCGCAGGCCGACTCATCCTCCGTCTGACGCCGCGCCGAAGCGCGCGGTCAGAGCGCCCTCTTGTCGATAACCCTCTTCGCCTTCCCCTGACTCCTCTGTATGGACTTCGGCTCAACGAGTGAGACGATCGGGGTAATCCCGCACCTTGACTGCACCCGCTCGCGCACCTTCTTCTCCAGTGCCACGAGGTGGGCCATGCTGCCCTCGAATATGTCCGGTGTAACTTCCACGCGGACCTCAAGCTGGTCGAGTGCGCCCACCCGCTCGAGCACGAGCTCGTACTGCGGCTCCACGCCCTCGATCTCCAGCAAAACCGCCTCAATCTGAGACGGAAAGACGTTCACCCCGCGGATGATCATCATGTCATCGGTCCGTCCGGTGACTTTCTCCATCCGCCACTGTGTGCGCCCGCACACGCACGGCTCGGTGATCAACCGCGTCAGGTCGTGTGTTCTGTAGCGCAGCAGGGGAATTCCTTCTTTTGTGATGGTCGTCAGCACCAGTTCGCCCGTGTAACCGGGCGGAAGAACCTCCTCCGTCTCCGGATTGACGATCTCCGGATAGAAGTGATCCTCGTTGATGTGC
>JAGVUD010000344.1 GCA_019136435.1 Armatimonadota bacterium
GTCGTTGTTGATGCTCAGCTTGTAGGGGCTGTAGCTGTTTGCGTCGGCGGGCGTGCCGGCGAAGAGGCTGGTGATGAGGCTGCTGTTTGCCGCGGCCTTCGCCCCGTCGGCCGTGCCTCCTCTGAATGTCATGTCGCTCATCAGCAGGAAGAGACCGTCACCGAACGCGCTCGCCCCGGGGTTGGCCGACGGGCCAACGTCGTACCCGCTCGATATGTAGATCTGTCCGAACCGGGGGCTGTTCTGGTCCCTGTTGATCGCGATGCCCTCGGGCGCGTAGAACTGCGCGCTGCCGATCTCATTGCCGCCGTCCAGCGGGGTGATATTCGTCCACGAACTCGAGCCGACGTTGTCCTCGGCCTTGACCCGGAACTTGTAGCCGCCGGATTTCGGGGCGAGTCCGCCGCCGTCCTTCGTACCGTCCCAGACAACTGTGTTGAGACCCCACGTGGTGGTCCCGGTGATGGTCTTCACCACCGTCCCGGGCTCAGCCGCACGAAAGATCTCGATGGTGACTGAAGTGGCAGGCTGGTTGAGCCTGTAAGTGATGGTGAGGTTGCCCTGAGTCCCGAAATCCCACTCATTTGCCGCTGGCGCCAGGTGCGCCGCATACACGTTCGCGTAGGACGGCGCGGCGACAGCGAGCAGAGCGAGAATGAGGACGGGGTAAACCGTGGAGCGATTGAACTGGGTTCTATTCATGTCCCTCTCTTCCTTTCGATGCAGAGGCAGCAAGCAAAGCGGAAGCCACCCGCGGGCGCCATCCAGAACGGCGGCTGCCTGGCACAAGACGGAACATGAGTGCGCTGGCCTATGCGGCCGACGCGCTCGCATCCTCGTGCGATGGGCGGCTGACACGCATTTCTTAGTTCTTTGTACTGCTTCTCGCGCCTCCCGTCAATCCGTACAAATACCTGCCCGCACTGCTCCCGGACGAAAGAAGGCCCGGAGCGTTTCCGCTCCGGGCCCCTCATTCGAATCAGTCAGTTCGCTTCGGAACTGCTACTCGACAGCGATATCCGCGTCGTCGCGCGGCTGAATGACAGGAATAACCTTGTCTCCAGCCTGAAGCGCGCGCACCACACCCGTGACCTTCGCATACTGATCGGGCAGGGGCACGATGCCGATGGTGGACGTCGTCAGGTCTATCTTGATGCCCTTGACCGGGGTCGTGGAGTCGTTCGCCACGACCGAGCCGTCATCAAGATAAACGTAGCTGTAGAAGTCCGTCTCGGTCACCTTCCCGGCAACCGTGGCAAGCAGGCCGTCGTCCGGAAGGCCGACGCCGCTGGCAACCTTGTCGCCGCCAGCATCGCTCGAGCGCGTCTGCAGCGGAACCGCCGTAAACGCCGCGCCCGCAGTGATGTTCGCGAGTTCGACGTTGAGGATGCGCTCCGCGCCAGCGGTGCCCACGGTGCCGGTGAGGCTAACGAGCGTGTTCACGGCAACGGACGGAGTCCCGCCGGAAACCACCACCCGCACGCCAGCAGCGCGGTCCTTGTCCTGAACGAAGAAGTCGTTGCCGATGATCTTCGTCACGACAACATCCGCCAGCCAGACCAGTGTGCCGTCCGTGCGCGTCTTCGCCTTGCCAACCGTCTCCGGCGCCTGATACAGCACGGTGTTGTCCACGCTGGTGGAGGGCTGGTTCGGGTTGCCCGAGCCGTCAACCGCCGCGTCCGGGGCGATGGAAGCCGTCACGGTGCCGTTGCCGGACATGCCGGTGACCGCGATGTTGTAAACGCTCGGGCCGCCGGTAACGGTTGCGCCAGTCGGCTCGCCCGTGCCGCCGACGATAACGTCCGCCGAGTCGAATCCGGTGACCGGGGCGCTGAACGTGGCGGTGAAGTTGATGGGGCTGGTCCCGGTCGGGTCAGCCTGCGCGCCGGCCTGCTCGACGGTCACCTTCAGGTTGCTGGTGGCCACATTGCCGTAGTAGGTGGTCGTGAAGCTGTTCGGGCCGTCCGGAGGCGACCACATCCGCACATGCTCGTCCGACTGGCAGCCCGTGTAGAGGTTGCCGGCCGCGTCGAACTCTGCGTCCTGAACAGTGTTCAGGTCGCTGATCTGGAATGCCGCGAGAACCGCGCCGTTGTCGGTATCGAAGACCACCGCGCGAGCGCCGGGAACTGCCACGGAGCAACCGGATGCAACTGTGGCCAGGCCGTCACGGAGGGTGACGCCGCGTCCACGGGTCTCGTCCACGGCGATGGCGGTGGACATTGTCCAGCAGGCGGGGAAGTCGGGATTGACGGCGAGGATTCCTTCTATGATCTGGTTGTTCCTCAACGTCCAGACTGTTCCCGCCACGTTGCCGTCCGCGTCCAGATCAAACCTGGAGAACCCGATGTTGTTCGTGTAGTTCAGGCGCCTGTTGCAGATGTAGGCGTCGCCGCTTTGTTCACCGATGTAAAGTCCACGGCCGGTGTAGAAGCTTGTGCTCGTGCCGGCGCCGGTCTGCGGCGGCGGGATGACGTAGCCACCGTTGAGGAGCTCGACCGCCGGGCCAGTATAGTCTTCCTGAACCGCGCCGACGTCCCAGCGAAGGAAGTCGGGGCCAGCCACCGAGTGGACAACGCCCGCGTCGAGGTCTTCATCCAGGCCGAACAACTGGCGGGCCGCGCCGGTGCCCCTCAGGGCGGCTTCGAACTGGTTGCCGTGGTTATAGCTGCCGGCCGGGGCGGCGGGGCCCGTGGTGTCTTTGTTCATCAGCCGCTTCACCGCAGTCCCGTCGGCATTGAACACCCAGACGTTCTCGTATGTGTCCGAGAAGTCGCACATCAAGACCTCGTTCCAGTTGTCGTGGTTGATGTTCAGCTTGAACGGGCTGTTGTTGGATGCCACGTTGAAAATGAGGTTGGCGTTGGCGGCTGCTGCGGCCGTTGCGGCCGAGCCTCCACGGAACGTCATGTCGCTGTTGAGAAGGAACAGGCCTTCAGCGGCGGCACTGGCGCCGGGATTGACGGATAGCGTTGCGTTTGCGCTCGAAACATAGATCTGGCCGAAAAACGGACTCGCCTGATCCCTGTTGATGGCCAGGCCCTGCGGCGCGTAATACTGCGCGCTGCCGATCTCGCTGCCGCCTTCCAGCGGAGTGATGTTCGTCCACGTGCTAGCGCCAACGGAGTCCTCGGCCTTGACCCGGAACTTGTACGCGCCGGACTTGGGGGCGAGTCCGCCGCCGTCCTTCGTGCCGTCCCATACAACGGTGTTCAGACCCCAGGTAGTTGTTCCTGCGATGGTCTTGATGACCGTCCCCGGATCGGCGGCCCGGTAGACCTCGATGGTGACGGCAGTGGCAGGCTGGTTGAGCCTGTAGGTGATGGTCAGGTTGCCCTGAGTCCCGAAATTCCACTCGCTTCCGGCGGCACTCAGGTGTGCGGCAAAGACGTTGGCGAACGACGGCGCGGCCGTCATTCCCAGCGCCAGCAGGCACACCAGAAGCCCGAGCAAGCGAGCAGGGCGAATAGAGGGTGTTTTTCTCATGATCCCTGTCTACCTTTCATAACAGATACACATCATCGGACGAGCCGCCACATAGCCAGCGCTGTCCAGATCAGCGCCGACCCGGCCCACTCCCTGGCTCGTGCGCTATCAGCGGGGCGTTCAACAACGGGGCCGGACTCTCCTGCCGCTGCGCACAAGTTTTCTGCAGCCTTGTACCGTTTCAAGCTTTTTACGTCAACAACACCGAGGCGCGCGAAGCAGCCGCCGGAGGCTGGGCGACGCGCTCGCGCTGTCGCCATTGACAGGGCACCGGCGGGGTGGTAGAAATAGAATAACGCCCGTGCCCGCAACAAGGAGTCTTCCCGTGCTACGAAGTCTGCGACTGACACTGCTGTGTATCGTTCTCACCGCATCGGTTCTGGCCTGTGTTCCTGCTATGGCCGCCGGCCGTTACTCGCTCGCGTTCTGGCGCGAGATCGGCTCCCACGAAAACGCGATGAACCACTCCATCTTCGTCTGGGTGTGGGATCAGAACGGTTTCCCGAAGCCCGGGGTGAAGGTGTACACCACCTGGGACGTGCTGCTGGGCACCACGGACACGGACGGGCGGCTCGAGGTCCCGATGGACGTCGCCAATGCGGCGTACGACATGAAGTGCGTTGATACGCTGGGGTCGGAGAGCGACGTCGCGCCGGTGATGACCACCCGGCGCTGGCCCAACTGGGGGCATTATTCCTACGAGCTGGGCTTTGTGTACAAGCCCGACCGCAATACGCCGGGCTCGTTCGACACGAGCCTGAACGGCACACTGAACACGTCCACCTCCTACGACAACGACGCGCCGCACACGAAGAGCCTGGCCTACTACTCAACCAACTACACCAGCGCCGACAGCGATACGTACAACCTGTCGAGCTGGGTCGTCAGCCACGGGCAGACGTTCGTCGCCACCGGCGACCGTGTGGCGGCCGTCCAGTTCCACGGGGCCATCGGCGAGAACTACGCCCTGAGCTGGACTGCCGAGATTCTGGAAGGCGGCCCGAACGGCGCGCGGGTGGCCGGGCCGAAGTCCATTCCCGTGCGGCAGCCCATTCTCTGGGTGTTGCCGTTCGGGTTCAGCGAGGCGCCCGTCGTTCCGGGACAGACCTACTATCTCAAGATCACGCGCTCCGGCGGGCTCAACTGCTTTGTCACGGGCAACAACTACCCGTCCGGGTCTTACCACCTGAACGGCACGCCCATGTCCGCGATGGACCTTCAGGGTTTCGTGTGCTGCATGAGCGTGGGGTCGGCAAGCGTCGGGACGCTGCAGGGCACAGTCACGAGCGGCGGGTCGGGCGCAGGAGGCGCTGTCGTGACTCTGTCTCCCGGGGATTACACGCAGGAGACTCAGCCCGACGGTTCCTTCGCGTTCACCACCCTGCCGCCGGGCTCGTACACGGTGACAGCCTGGAAGCCCTGCCACACTCGGGGCGTGAGCGCGCCTCAGACGGTTGCGGCGGGAGGCGTCACTTCCGTTACTGTCGATATCAGCCCCCTCGCGAATCTGCTGACGAACCCCGGCTTCGAATCCGGCACGGCGGGAAGCGCCGTGGCCTCGCCCTGGGTCAGCTTCGGTGACGGACTCACGGTCTACAGCAGCCTCAACTGGGCAATACCGTCCCACAGCGGCTCCAGGTACGCCGGATCGGTCGCCAGCTGGGGGGCTAAGAACGGCGGGGCATATCAGCGGGTGGCGGCGCTCACGGGCGCGCAATACGCGGCGTCGGGATACATCTACTCCGATTCCTGGTCGGGCGGCGATCGCCAGAACGAGTATCCGGGCAACTGCCGCGGGCGCATCGGCATAGACCCGGCGGGCGGCGTCAATCCGTCGGCGGCAGGCGTCGTGTGGAGCGACTGGAACACTTCGTTCAACAGGTACGGCCCGTCTTCGGTGAAGGCTGTGGCGGCCTCGCCGTATATCACTGTTTTCCTCCACTACTCGCAGAACACTTCATACGAGTGGAACAAGAGCGCGTTCGACGACATCTGCGTCGCTGAGGACCAGAGCCTGCAAGACATGCAGATTACCTCAGGGCCCACCGTGCAGAGCATCACGGCGACCTCGGCCCAGATAACCTGGACCACCAGCGCGGCGTCCGACAGCGTGGTCGAGTTCGGCGAGACGGCTGCTTACGGGCAGTCGGCCACGGGAGCGGGCGGCGTCACCAGTCACAGCGTGCTTGTCTCCGGGCTGTCGGCGGGGCGAACCTACCACGCCCGTGCAAGCTCGGGCGCCGCGGGGTACAACCGCGTCTATTCGGGCGATGTGGAGTTCACGACGGCATCCGCGCCCACGATCCTCATCACGTCCGGGCCGGCGTCCTCCGGCATCACGCAGACAGGGGCGGCGATCGC
>JAGVUD010000203.1 GCA_019136435.1 Armatimonadota bacterium
GCACGGCGATGCCCTGATCGTAGTCCCAGTGGAAGCAGAAATGGCTGCTCCAGTTGAGCCGCACCATCGCAAGCGGCGCGCCCTTCGCGCTGAAGGCGTGACCGCAGTGCTTCATCATCCCCGGCGACAGCAGGACTGCCGACACGCAGGGGTCCACCGTCCTGATGACCTCCGGCAGGTCGATCATGCCCGGAAGCGGGCCGTCGAACTCGCCGTGGTCAATGGCCACAACGGTGGCGTTTCCGCCCGAAAAAAGCCTGCCAAGCCGGATGTCTTTTCCAGTCATTCAGTCCTATCCTCTCGATGAAGCAGCCCGGAAGCGAAACTGCGCGCTCAGGCTGAGTAGAAGTCCAGGGCGTTCGCGTAAGCCCTGAGATAGTTTGCGTAAGTGGCGGATTCGGCCTCCACCCGTCCGGGCCGGGGCTCGATGACGCGCACCGCGCCTCCGGTCCAGCCGTCCGACAACGCGCCCGCCGCCAGCTTCGCCGCGCCGTAGCAGGCCGACTCGGCGCAGTCCCAGACCTCCACGGGCAGTGCCAGGATGTCGGCGGCGAGCTGCGGCCAGAACGCGCTGTGCGTCGCGCCGCCCACCATGCGGATTCGCTCCGGACGCCCCGCCAGAGCCGCGCACGCGTCCATATTCCGCCGCGCCTCGAACACCAGCCCGCGCATCACCGCCAGCTCGATGTCCTCCGGCGCGTGCGACAGCGTGAGGCCCACAATCGTCCCGCGTGATTCCTGATGCCAGTCGGGGCTGAGACCGCCGTAAAGGTGCGGGATGAAGATAAGAGGCTCGTTCGGGCTCTCGGCGCTCTTCGCGGCTTCTCCTGCCAGCGTGCGCCGCGCCCAGTCATACACCGTCCCGCCGCTGAAGGGCAGCACCATTCCCCACTCGCCGGCCCGCACGTGGCAGCATCCGGAGACGCCGAGTCCCGGATCAACCACCGGGCTGCCGCTGACGCCGTAAAGCACCCACGCCGTCCCGCACGACAGCACGCTTCGCCCACCGGGCGCTGCCGACGCGCCGTGCGCCGCCGCGGCCTGGTCGAACGCGCCCGACACCAGGCGCACATCCTTGCTCAGGCCGAGTTCTTCGGCGGCGGCTGGAAGCAGGGCTGCAATCGTCTCGCCCGACTCCAGAACATCGGGAAGACCGTCTTCCCTCACACCGAGCTGCTCCAGAACCGCGCCCGACCACCTCCGCCGCGCCGGGCTGAAGAGCGGAGTCCACGAGGCGCTCGGCGTGTCCACGGCGCATCTTCCCGTCAGGCGAAGCGACACGTAGTCCGGAACCCACCCGATCCGGCCTGCCTTCAGCGTTTCGGGTTCGTTTTCCGCCAGCCACCAGATGGAGCAGACCGACCGGTACGGAGTGAGCTTGTGTCCGGTTTCGGCGTACCAGAACTGCTGGCCCACCTCGCAGACGCTCTTCTCGAACAGGTCCGTCGCGCGGCAGTCCATCCAGCTTATGGCCGGGCGCACGGCGCGGCCGCCGCTGTCGTAGATGACCAGCGTGTCGCCCTGAGTGCTGAGCGCGAGCGACGTGATGTCGCCGGACGACCTCCCGGCCTCGCCGATCTGCTGAACGCATGCGCGCACTACCGCCGCGAGCCCCCGCCAGTAGTCTTCCGGATTCTGCTCCGCCCATCCCTGCCGGGGATGAGTCAGGCCGTACGGGTGCTGCGCAAGCGCCAGAATCGCGCCGTCCGAATCCACGGCGAGGCACTTCGCCGAGGTGGTCCCGATATCCGCGCCGAGAAAGATGCTGCTCACTGCAGCCCCGCGTCCACCGGCACCGTGGACTGGTTCCTGTGCGATTCGAGCGCGGCGGTAAACAGCCGATGGCTGAGAGCCGTCTCTTCGGGCGTGACGCAGCCGGTGAACAGCGACGGCGCCTGCCCGTGCTCCATCTCATACAGAAACGCCGCCCACATCTGAAGCACCGCGTCCGAAAACCCGAACTCGAAGATGCCGCCCGTGATGCTCTTGAACGCCGTCTCGTGTCCCATGTCTATGTGCTGCCACGCCTGCTCGCCCTTCTGCGAGTAGTCCATGATCCTGATGCTGTCCGTGTTCTTCGAATTGTACCCCACGCTCTTGCGCATCCCGAGCACTTCGCAGTACCAGGTATCCTTCTCGCCCGGCGCGATCCTCTGCGTCTTTATCGTCCAGGGGAACAGCTTGCCCGTGCGCGGATCGAGCGTCTCGCAGAACATCGTGCCGTTGTCCCACGTCTCGCACGGGGCCGTCCCGCCCTTGCCGTCCGGGCGCTCGGTGACGAGTTTCGAAAGGATGGCCCGGACGTTCTTCGGAACCCACCCGGCGCGGAACGGCACGTGGCAGGGGTGCATCCCCAGATCACCCAGGCACCCGTACTCGCCGTTGAACCGCGCCATCCGCTTCCAGTTGATCGGCTTTTCGGGGTCCATGTCGCTCGAGTGCAGGAAGCCCGTGTTGACTTCGATGATCTCGCCGCACTCGCCCGACTCGACCATGCGGCACAGACGCTGCATGGCGGGGATGAACGGGTATTCCGACGAACACCGGACGAACACGCCCGGATGCTCCGCGATGCACTCCATGATGGCGCGGTTCGCGGGCAGGTCTATGCCGAAGGGCTTCTCGCCCATCATGTGCTTGCCCGCGCGAATGATGTCGCAGTAGAACTGCTGGTGCAGGTTGTGCGGAACCGCGCAGTACACTGCTTCCACGTCCGGGTTCGCCAGGATGTCGCGGTAGTCGGACGTGACCTGCTTCACGCTGTCGAAGTGCTGCCGGAACCAGGCGAGCATCGCGTCGCTGGTGTCGCAGACGGCCACGATCTCCGGGCGCACGTCCATTTCGGGCAGATGACACCAGCGCGCGGCCGCGCTCGCGAACTCCCGGCCCATCAGCCCGCAGCCGATTATGCCGAAGCGCACCGTTCTCATCACGCGTACCCCAGCTTCGCCTGCACCTCCGCGATGGACTCCTCGATGATGTCCATGGCCTTTTCGGCGAGCGCGTCGGACATGACGATGGGCGGGCTCATGCGCAGGATGTGCCCGGCCGGAATCCACGCCAGTCCCTTCCGGAACGCCGTCTGATAGACCAGCTTGCCCGCTTCGTCGAACGGCTCTTTGGTGGCCTTGTCCTTCACGAGTTCCACGCCCATCAGGCAGCCCTTCACGCGGGTGTCGCCCACGATGTTGTACTTCGAGGTCCAGTGCGCCATCTTCCGGCGGAAGAGATCCTCCAGGTGCATTGCCCGCTCCAGCAGGTTCTCCTCTTCAATCGCCTCGATGCAGGCAAGCGCCGCCGCGCACGCCATCGGGTTTCCTCCGTAGCTCGTGCTGGCGCTGATCCTGTCCACGGCGTCCGCGTACTGCTCGCGCACCACCATCGCCGTCACGGGGAAGCCGTTGCCGAAGCCCTTGCCGAGCGTCACGACGTCCGGCGTCACGTCCCAGTGCTCCATGCACAGATACTTGCCCGTGCGCCCCATGCTGGTGAGCACCTCGTCCGCGAACAGCAGAATGCCCCGCTCGTCGCAGAAGGCGCGCAGTTTCGGGAAGAAGTCGTCGGGAGGCATCACCGAGCCGCCCCAGCCCTGAATCGGCTCCAGCACGAACGCCGCCACGTCGCCGGCGGTCCCATTCGTAATGAAGCTGGCGTAAAGCTCCAGATACTTCTCCGTGTCGAGCGAGCCATCGTCCCGCGCAAATAGCGGCCGGTAGGTGTCGGGGCGGGGCAGAAGATAGAACCCGGGTGAACGGGTGGGGCCGTACAGCTTGTTCGTGTTCGCAAGGCTGACGGCGTGCCCTGTCTTGCCGTGGAAGTCCCGGAAGCAGGATAGGAACTCCTGCCTGCCTGTTGCCGCGCGGCAGGTGCGCAGTCCCGCCTCCACCGCCGTCGTGCCGCTGTCGTAGAGCTGAACGCCCTTGAGGTCGCCGGGAAGCACCTCCACCAGCTTCTCCAGCAGCTTGACCTTGATCGGCGTCGTGAAGTCGTGGGCGTTCATCAGCGTGTTCGCCGCCTTCGCGACCGCCTCCGACACCTTCGGGTGGCAATGCCCGAGCGTCGTCACGTATATGCCGCTCGAGAAGTCTATGTAGCGGTTGCCGTCCACGTCTTCCAGCACGCAGCCGTGCCCCTTTTCGAATACGACGGGGAACAGCCGCACCTGTCCGGAAAGCCCCCGGATGATGCCCGACGCCCTCGCATGAAGCTCGCGGGATTTCGGCCCGGGCGGCGCGGTGACCAGATGGGGCAGGGCGGCGGCATCAACATCCGCCCAGTAACGTTCGCCAGTAGCTGCAGCCATATTCGGGAAACCTCCAGAAGCGGCCGGACGCGCGGTCTTCGGCCTGATCTCATTAACTCAAGATTCTCTGTCAATGTCAAGCAAAACGCACATATTCCGCAGAAATATTCAAGACATTCGCCGCGCGCCGTTGACGAACACTGCACTGTCCCCTATGATCAAGTAAGGCATCACTATGAGCAGACAGAAGACCGGACCCGGCAGAAGCCTGATGGCCATCGAGCGGCGCCGCAAGATCCACGATCTTGCTCTCAGGCATGGCTCCGTCAGCGTCTCCGATCTCGCCGCGTTGCTTGGCGTCGCCCAGAACACCGTCCGAGCCGACCTGGACGCGCTTCAGCGCGAAGGCAAGGTGCGGCGCTCGCACGGCGGCGCGGTGCTGAACGGCTCAGGCGGGCCCACGCCCCCCTATGCGCAGATGCGCGCCACCCACCTCGAAGAGAAGTCCTGGATCGGCGCCGCTGCCGCCCGCCTGTTGCCGTCAAGCGGCTGCGTGTTCATCAACGCGGGCAGCACCACTCTGCAGCTTGCGGCCGCAATCACCGGCGAGCAGCAGATATCCGTCACCACCAATTCCCCCGAGCTTGCCCTGCTCGTCTCCTGCCTCCCCACTGTGACCGTGGACCTTCTCGGTGGGCGCATGATCCGGGAGTCTCAGGAAACCGACGGGACGCTCTCTGGCGACGCGATAGACAGCCTTTTCTGGGATGTCGTCTTCTACGGGATGACGGCGCTTGACGAGCAGCACGGCATCACGAGCGCCAGCCACGCGCCGGCGATGCTCGACCGCCGGATTCTGGCGCACGCCAGAAAGGTCGTCGGGCTGTGCGACTCGTCCAAGCTGGGGCTCTACGCCAACGCGAGGGTCGGCCCGGTGGAGCTGCTCGACGTGCTTGTCACCGATATCAACGCCCGCCCGCAGCATCTGCGGATGCTCCGCGAGCACGGAGTGGAAGTCGTGCTTGCATCAAGGGACGGCGTGCATTCGGAGCTTGAGACGCCCGGCCCCGGCCGTCCCTGAACCCCGTTACCTGCTTCCGCAAGCTCTTCGAGATCTGCAAAAAAGGGGCCGGCGCGTGTGGCGCCGGCCCCGTCATCAGCCAGTCGAACTTCGGCTAGTTGACCGCTGTCACGTCGGCCGTGGTGCGCGTCCGGATGACGCTGCGGATTGTGCCGCCGTCGTTGTACGCCGACGACACGCCGGTCACCTTGACGGTCTTGCCCACGGTTACGGCGGCATTCGAGAGCACCTTGATGCCCCTCGTGCCGCCCTCGGCGGCGCGGCTGCCGCCGTCTTCAATCCAGAAGCAGCCCGTTCCGACCGCGGTCACCTTGCCGGCGGCCCGGATAAGCAGCCCGAGGTTGTACATGCCCGCCGACCCGGGGACGCCCGGGTTAAACGGGTTCAGCGCCAACCCGCCAATGCCGCGTCCCGTAACGAACACCGGGACGGGAATCTGAGCGCCGGAAGGCGAGACCACCTGCACCACCCAACCCGCCAATGCCGCGTCCCGTAACGAACACCGGGACGGGAATCTGAGCGCCGGAAGGCGAGACCACCTGCACCACAGTGTTGATCAGCACGCGTTCGCCACCCACCAGCCCGAGCGAGCCCGAAACGCTCACGACCGCGCCGGACGAAACCGGCGTTGACGTGAGCACCGCGATGCCGCTCGAGCGATCGGGTTCCTCGATATAGAGCCGTCCGGCGACCTCGTTCGTCCCCGCGGTCACCGTCTTGCCGGTCAACTGAATGTTCGCGCCATCGGGCAGATTGCGCGTGGCGCCGATGGTCGGAGTCGCAACGGCTCCCGTGAAGGGATACGCCCCGACATCCATCCTGCTCCCGTCCGGGTCTGTCTGGCCCGGGTCGCCGGTGTTGATGCACGGCGACGGCGGACTCAGGTTGAAGTTGCC
>JAGVUD010000304.1 GCA_019136435.1 Armatimonadota bacterium
TGAAGAGCGGGAGCGGCACGCCCGTGACGGGCATAATCCCCAGCGTCATGCCGATGTTCACGAAAATGTGAAACAGCAGCATCGCCAGCACCCCGCCGGCGAGGCAGCGGCCCAGGCGTTCCTCAGTGGACTGCATGGCGTTCACCACGCGGCCTACCAGCAGCCAGAACATGCCCACCAGCGCCGCCGCCCCCGCAAACCCGAACTCCTCGCCCACCACCGTGAATATGAAGTCCGTGTGCTGCTCCGGGATGAAGTTGAGCTGGCTCTGTGTCCCCTGGCGATATCCGAGCCCCTTCACCTGCCCCGACCCTATCGCAATTCTCGACTGACGGATGTGATAGCCGCTTCCGCGCGGGTCGGCGTCCGGGTTGAAGCACGATGTCAGCCGTGCCTTCTGATACTCTTTGATGATGCCAGTATTCCACGCGATGGCGCCCAGAACAATGACCCCCACGACAACCCACGTGATGTGCTTCGCCCGCACACCCGCCGCCAGGGACACCCCCACCCAGATTGTGCCCAGCACCAGCGATGTGCCGATATCCGGTTGTTTGAAGATCAGAAACAGGGGCAGCGCCACGTGGGCAAGCGATTTGAGGACCGTGCGAAGATCGCCGATTTCGTCATAATGCCGGACAAGAAGCACGGAAAGAGTAATAATGATGGCGACCTTCGCGGGCTCGGAAGGCTGAATATCTATCGGCCCTATGGTGATCCATCGCTGAGCGCCATGCGAGTGACGACCGAAGATGTCCACAATCAGCAGCATAATAACCGTGAGCCGGTAAATCCATCCGGAGATCCGCGGGAGGAAGTTGTCGTCCAGCGCGGCTGCAATCGCCAGCATCACCAGCCCGATGAGCGCGCCGCCGATCTGCTTCTGCAGAAGCGAGAACGCGAACTTGCCTCCTCCCGCCGCCGAGAAGATGGCGAATATCCCGCACAAACTGATTGCCGTCAACAGGAGCAGCAGCAGCCAGTCAATGTTCTTGAGAGTTCTTGATCGCATAGTACCAGCGCGCGACGCCGCGCAAACACCCCCGCTCACCCGAGCCGCCGCAGCTATTCTAGCAGGGATGGCCCTGTTCGTCGCGGCCTTTTTGCCCGCCGACGCCGCAAAGATAGTGACCCGCACTCTGCCCAATGGAGTCACCCTGATCGCGGCCCCGGATCCGGCGCTTCGGCTCGCCTCGCTGGACGTCTGGGTGCGCGCGGGCGCGGCCCTTGAGAAGCCCGAGGAGGCGGGCGCGGCGCACTTCCTGGAGCATGTCATCTTCAAGGGCACCCCCACGCGGCCGGCGGGCAAGCTCGACCAGGAGATGGAGAGCATGGGCGCCACGCTCAACGCCCAGACCTCCCGCGACTGGGCGCATTTCTACACGACCGTGGCGGCGGAGTACCTCGACACCGCCATTGATGTGTTGTCGGACGCGCTGCTCAACCCCGCGTTCAAGGACAACGACGTCGAGAGGGAGCGCCGGGTCATTCAGCTTGAGATCGCCAGCCGCCGCGCCGAGCCGATGCAGGTTCTGGACGAAGCCATGGCCGAAGCGCTTTTCGGCGGGCACCCTTACGGACGGCCGGTTTATGGCACGGTTGAGCAGGTTAAGGCGATGAACGCGGCCAAACTGCGCGCCTTCCGGGATCGCTGCTATACAGGCGCCGCGATGACGGTCATCGTTACGGGCAATGTTGACCCCGAGGACGTGCTGAAGAAGCTGGCGGCGCGCTTCGACAGAGTGCCACGCGGCGAGGCGGCCGCGTGGCCGGATGCCGCCGCGGGGCCGAAGAGCCGCACAACCGTGGACCTGCCCCGGGCCGGGGACGGCTCGGAGTGGCTGGGTATCTGCTTCCTCGGACCGTCCATTGCCGACCCGGCGGATGTCTGGGCGACCGACATGCTCGTGTCGTGCCTGGTGCGCCGAGGGGCCGGGATTGTCCACGACCGCCTCGTGACGCGCGACAAGATAGCGCTGGCGGCGGATACGAGTTTTCTGACACAGCGGCTTCCCTCGCTGATCGGCCTTGCTGTGACGCCGCTCAGCGGAAAAACTGACGGCTGCGCATCGGCAGTTCTTGAGGAAATCGGCAGAATCCGAACCGGTGGCGTGCCGGAAGCCGAACTCGAGCAGGCCCGCAGGTTCGTGCTGGGCACCTACGCCTTCGATGTCGAGACCGCCTCCGGGCAGGCCTCGAGCCTCGGTTTCTATTCGGTCATCAGCAGCGTGCAGGACAGCGTGAACTACATCGCGAGCGTTCGCGCTGTAACCGCCGCGGACGTGAAGCGGGTCGCCGGGAAGTATCTCGACCCGGACAGGGCGGTGATTGTGAGGATGTCGAAATGAAGAGACTCGCCGCGGCGGCGCTCGCGCTCCTGTTCGTCACGTCCGTTGCCCGGCCTGCGTGCGCGCAGGAAGCGCGGGGCGTGCGCAAGGTTACCTTCCCGAACGGGTTCCGGCTGCTCGTGAAGCCCGAGAGCGGCAAGGGGCTCATTGCGCTTACGGCGGTCATACGGGCGGGGGCGCTGGAAGAGAAGGACAGGCCCGGCATCGGGCAGGTGCTGGCCCGCACCCTGCTCTCGGGGGCGAAGAACCTCTCCCCAAGGCGGCTCGCTCAGCTCTCCGACGAAGTCGGGGGCGAATTCTCGGTCACCTGGGACCTCGACTATACGGAAGTTTACGTCTCGACCACGAGCGACCAGCTCTCGAGCGCGCTGCAGCTTCTTGCCGAAACGCTGGTGGACCCGAAGTTCGATCCGAAGCTGGTCGAACAGGCAAAGACAGCCATCGCCGATGAGATCACGTCGGCGAAGAAGAAATCCTTCCAGCTCGGCTACGACGAGCTGCGCCGTCTGCTGTATGCGGACTCGCCCTACCGGCGAGCCCTGCTCGGCGACCGTTCGGAGGTGGATGCGGTGACGCCCGCCGCCCTGCACGAATACGCAGACAGATGGTTCGTTCCCTCCAACATGGTGCTTGCCGTGGTGGGTGACGTGACATTCGAGGACGCGCAGGAAGCGGCGAAGCTCTGGTTTGCGCGCAAGCCCGCCGTCGCCCAGCCGAAGCGCCCGGCGGTCTTCGACAACCCCGGCCCCGCGGCCCCTCCGTCCGTGCTCGAGGTGGAGTCGGGCGCGGCGTACGTCGTTGCGGGCTCGCTTGCGGCGGGACTTGCCTCGCCCGGCTACGCGGCCGATATGGTCGTCTCGACGGTGCTCGGGGGCGGCAAGGCAAGCCGCATGTTCCGCGAACTGAGGGAACGGGACAGCCTGGCCTATGAGCTCGGCACGCTGATGCCGCCGCTCCTGTACCAGTCTCACGTTGTCGCCTATGTCGCCAGCGCTCCCTACTACGTCACGGCGAGCGATGCGACCGTTCAGCCGCTGACCGACACCGTGCGCGCGGCGCTGAAAGAGACGGTCGAGTCGCTGCGGACCCGGCCCATCACGGCCGAAGAGCTGGAGCGGGCGAAGCGCTACGTGATCGGAACCTTTGCGCTGCGGCACGAGCGGCAGCAGGAGCGCTCGAAGCACCTGGCCTGGTATGAGGCGATGGGAGTCGGCTTTGCCACCGACGACAGATTCGCCGCAAAGGTCAACGCAGTCACGCTTCAGGATGCCCAGGCGAGCGCGCGGAGGCTGTTTCAGCGCTCGGCGATGGTCGTCGTCGTGCCCAAGCAGTAAGCCGCCCGCCCTGCTCAGTATCCGAAGCGTATCGGGCGGCGATCGGCGGCGGCAAGGGCCCGGATGTGGGCAAGCTGCCTCTGTTTCGCCTTCTGGTACTCCTCGTCGGGAATCACTTCGAGCTTCGTGCTCCAGCTCAGGCCCCCGAAATGCTGGTAGGTCGTCTGGAACCACTTCGGCATGTAGTGGTACCGCAGACCCGCCTCACGCATGGCGTGAGCCAGCTTGCCTCCCGTGTCGTAACAGAACTTCCGGCCCGTCTCCGGGTTGACGCTCTGAACCCCATCCTGGAAAGACACGGACAGCCTGTCGCGCAGCGATGTGCGCACACACATGAGCCAGGTCGAGGGCGCCTCACCGAGATCGAGCGGCTCCCCCGTGACGGGCGCGGGGTGCCCGAACTCCGGCTCGCGCTTTTCGGCTGCTACCAGGTACACGTCCGGGTTGCGCTCCATCACCGCCACCATGTCCAGCAGTGGGTCGCGCGCCAGAAAGAGCATGTCCGAGTCCACGGCGAACCAGTAAGGGGTGTCCACGGATGCGTGAACCTCGTCCAGCCAGAGATAGTGCCGCCGCGCTTCAGGCCTCTTGTCCAGGCGCATGGGAATCTGCCTGGCCAGATCGTCCAGAAACTCGACCGACCCGTCCGTCGATCCGTTGTCGCCGATCCACAGTCTGCAGCGCGGATAGCGAGTTGTTGCGGCGAGGCTCTTCAGCGTAAGCTCCAGCGCGTCACGCGTGTTCAGGCTGCTGATGAACACCGTCACCGGCGGCAGCGCGGCGGGGTCCGGCCTCGGCAGCAGGCAGCGCAGGGGCGCCGCGGCCCGTTTGGCGAGTATCTTGTGACGGTAGTTGAGGAATCTTCCCATGTCTTGCGGCCCGGCCGCCAGATTTCCGGCGGAAGGTTCCCTATTGTGCCCGAATGCGGAGGCTCGCGGCAAAGCGGCTTCAAAAGTCGTGTGCGAAAAAAGCAGGAGAAGCCGCTGCAGGGCGCGAATGACACGTCTGGCGTGTTCCGCGGATGCCCCGGGGCTGGCGATCGGGTTGTCCTTGAACGCGGCGCGCTGTCGTGCTATAATCGCCGCAGCCCGTCCCCGGGCGAGACTTTTCCTGGAGCCACTCTAATAGACAAACGTAGAGCACTAAAGTTCTTACTGCTCCTGTTCTTCATCTCCGCAACCGTCGCTGTCGTCCGGCCGGTGCCAAACTGGACACCGCCGCAGGCGATGGCGCAGGACGAGCAGAAGACCGACCCAAGACTTGAGGCCCGGTTCAGGTCGCTCGCCGCGGAGGTGGATGACGCCCGCATAGCCTCCGTTATCAAGGACCTTTCGAGCGGCGCCATCGGGTCCCGCGTCATCGGGTATCCCGGCTCGAAGCGCGCAAGCGACTACGTTCAGGCGCAGTTCCGCAAGTGCGGCCTCACCGATGTCACCGTCGCGCCGTTCAAGACGAGCGTCCCCATGGACCGCGGGGCGTCTGTGAAGGCGGGCGGAAAGAGCATCCGCCTCTACTCGCTCTGGCCCAACATGGTGCGCACATCGCAGGTGGGTCCTGAGGGCGTGAAGGGCCGGGTTGCCTATATCGGCGATGCAAGCCTCAAGGCGATGGGCGGCAAGCAGATGGCGGGAAGCATCGTTCTTGCCGAGTTCAACTGCGCCTACGACTGGCTGAACGCCGTGCGCTCGGGAGCGAAGGCGATTATTTTTCTCGAACCGGACAGCACGATCCGTGGCGAGGCGGACACCAAGATGATGTCCATCCCCGTGGCTGTGCCGCGATACTGGGTTTCCAGAGCGGACTCGGCGGCGCTGAAGGCCGCTGAGGGCACTGAGGTCACCATCAACTGCCAGATGCCATGGGAGAAGGTGACCGGGCGCAACATCCTGGCGAAGATTCCCGGGTCCGACCCGAAGCTGCGCGATCAGATCGTCATCCTGAGCGCCTATTACGACTCCACCAGCATCGCGCCGGCCATCGCCCCGGGCGCCGAGTCTGCCTGCGGCATCGCGGGTCTGTTCGAGCTTGCGAGGGTCTTCCAGAAGAACCCGCCCAAACGGACCGTCTGGCTGCTCGCAACCGACGGGCACTTCC
>JAGVUD010000433.1 GCA_019136435.1 Armatimonadota bacterium
GCGCGCGCTGCGCCGACACAGGGGGCAAAGGCTACGCCGTCGGTGTCGAAACGTCGGTTCGCAAGATTCTGCGCGACCGCCTGTTCGAGGGCGAGTTCGGCCGCCCCGCGCGCATTGACGCCTCCCGCAACGAGTTCGAGGGCGTGCAGATCGGGATAGTCGCGCACGGAACGGACCTGAGCGGGGTGAATGTGTCGGTGTCCGAGTTGGCCGGGCCGTCCGGAGCCGTTATCCCGGCGTCGGATGTCACGCTGAACCTGGTGGATTTCGTGAAGACCGGCTGGCCGCGCTATGCCACGGAGTATGCGGGCTGGTGGCCCGACCCGCTGATGCCCAACGCGCCGTTCGACCTTGCGCGCGGCGGCATCCGCCCGGTGTGGGTGAACGTGCGCGCGCGCACCGGAATCCCTGCCGGCCTCTATCGCGGCGCAGTGACCGTCAGGCCCGAGAATGCGCCCGAAACTGTGGTCCCGCTCGAAGTCCGGGTGTGGGATTTCGACCTGCCCGTCACCGGGCGCTTCAAGACGGCGTTCGCCCTGTTCGAGCATGAGCTTGCTCTCTGGTACGGCGAGGTCAACGAGGAGATGCTGCGCGACTGGTACGCCTTCCTGCTCGAGCACCGGATCAACCCGACCAACATCTACTCGCAGACCGCCAGGCCCGAACGCCGCGACATGGAGTTCTGCGTCGAGCGCGGCATGAACTCCTTCACGCTTGCCTGCACCTGGTACAAGGGCGAGACCGACCGGGCCGGCATCGAACTCGCGGACCGCCTCCGCGAGGAGCGGGACTACCTGAAGGCCAGGGGCTGGATGTCCATGCCGTACATCTACGGCTTCGACGAAGTGGACTTCCGCAAGTACGAGGAACTCAAGGAGACCTACGGCTGGCTCGGCCGCAAGTTCCCCGACATCCCGCGCATGTGCACCGTGCGGCCCGTTGATGCGCTGGCCGGCTACATTGACATCTGGGTGCCGCTGACCTCGCACTGGGTGGAGGAGGACGTGAAGGCGGCGCGCGAGCGGGGCGACGAGGTCTGGAACTACGTCTGCTGCCATCCGCTGCACCCGTGGCCAAACTACTTCGTGGATTATCCCGCCATAGACCAGCGCATCATCCCGTGGATGAACTGGAAGTTCGGTGTGCCGGGGCTGCTCTAC
Source organism: Armatimonadota bacterium (assembly GCA_019136435.1). Taxonomy (GTDB): domain Bacteria; phylum Armatimonadota; class UBA5829; order DSUL01; family DSUL01; genus JAGVUD01. The sequence goes on from JAGVUD010000433.1 coordinate 1,161, forward strand.
TACGCCATCAACCTGTGGGAGACCAACCGCGACGCCGGGGCGGGCCGCCACGACGACCCGGCGGCCGCAAAGGCTATCGCCGAGGGCAAGCGCTGGCCGGACGTTCCGTGGAACACGTTCACCTGCGCCGACTTCAACGGGGATGGGCATCTGGTGTATCCGGGAAAGGACGGCAAGCCGCTCTCGAGCGTGCGGCTCGAGAACATCCGCGACGGAATCGAGGACTACGAGTGCCTCGCCGTGCTGAGCGAACTCATAGCCGAGGCGGAGAAGACGGGCGTGCGCTCGGACGCGCTGGCGCGGGGGAAGCGGGTCGTGAAAGTGCGCGAAAGCGTCGTCCAGTCATTCCGTGACTACACGCTCGATCCGGACGTGCTGCTCGCGGCGCGCACCGAGCTGCTGCGCGTTACGCAGGACCTGAGCCAGGCGCTGAAGCGCGGACGCCGGTGAACCGGCGTCCGAACCGGGGACCGTCTTACCGGGCGGCCGCTCTGGTTGTCATCGCGTCGCTCGCGGTGCAGTACGCGGGCCTGGCGCTCCTGGCGCGCAGCGAGGGTGTGCGGCCCGCCGATATCGCCATCAGCCGGGCTGTCCAGAGCCTGCGCAGCCCCGCGCTCGATGCCGCCGCCCGCGCTGTGACCTGGCTGGGCGACGGCACGGTGATCTTCTTCTTCGCTGTCTGCGCCGCGGTTGCGCTCGGGATGCGCGGCCGCTCGATGGCGGCGGCCCTCTGCTTCATCCCGCTCCTCAACACACCCCTGAACCATCTTCTGAAGCAGATGGTGGACAGGCCGAGGCCCGAAGCGGGCGCTGTGGACGTGCTGAGCGCGGCCGGGGGCTTCAGCTTCCCGTCGGGGCACTCGATGGGCGCCGCGTGGTTCTTCGGGTTCCTGGCGTTGGTCGCCCTGATGCACGCCAGCACCCGCGCAAAGGCCCTCGCCGGAACAGTCCTGCCGGCGCTTGTTATCGTGCTCGTCGGATTCAGCCGCGTGTATCTGGGCGTGCACTGGCCTACCGACGTTCTCGGCGGATGGGCCGCGGGTCTCGCTCTTGCTGCTCTGCTTGCCCTGTTCCTCGCCGCGTCCGCGAGACCCGGCCCCGGCTAGGCGCCGATCTTGCCCGTTACGCCGGCTTTCCGGTAGATCTTGTTCAGGCAGTCCACCGGTACCCGCGCCGAGCGGCCGTCGCAAAGAACCGGGCGGCCGGTGCGTATTGCCTGCACGAAGTCCAGCATCTGCGCAGCATGGCCGCCAAGCCCGAGCGCCATCGGGTCCGAGCTGGCGTCGCCGTCTTTGGGCTTGCTGCTGGCGAGGTCAATCTCCTCGCCCTCCACCTTGAAGCTCTTGACCGTGTTGCCGTCGAACTCCGCCGACCCCTTCGTGCCGAAGATCTGGGTGCGGGTCGGAAATCCGGGGTAGCAGTTGGTCGTGCCCTCCACGACGCCCCGCGCGCCGTTCTCAAAGCGGACGACGGCGATGCCGAACGTCTCGGCCTCGATATCGCGCTCGACGGTCTCGATGTGCGCATACTCGACTTCGGCCACCGGCCCGGCCATCCAGGTCATCTGGTCCAGGCTGTGAACGCCCTGATTCGCCAGGCAGCCGCCGTCGAGCGCCCAGGTGCCTCTCCACGCGTCGGCCGAGTAGTAGTCCTGCTTGCGGAACCACTTCACATAGGTGCTGCACGAGAGAAGACGCCCCAGACGCCCGTCCTGAATCTGCCTGCGCGCCTCCTGGATCTCGGGGCTGAAGCGGTACTGGAAGATGCACGAAAGCTTCAGGTTTCTCGCGTCCGCCGTATCGATGAGCCGGTCAATCTTCGCCAGGTCAATGTCTATCGGCTTCTCGACCAGCACGTGCCGTCCAGATTCCAGCGCCGCGATCCCCTGCTCGGCGTGCAGCCCGGAGGGCGTGCAGATGTCCACCGCCTCGACGTCGGCCCTGGCCAGCATCTCCACCATGTCGGTGAAGACCTCGGCGCCATGCTCCTCGCCCGCTCTTGCCGCCCGCTCCGGCTGGTTGTCGCACACGGCCACGACTTTCGCGCCCGGGATGCTCTCCCATACCTTCAGATGATGATTGCCAATGCCGCCGCACCCAACAAAACCGATTCGAAGATCGCCGTCTGACATGCTGCAAACTCCCTTGCGTTCTGATCTGCTCCCCCTGTTGCCTTCTCCCCCGGGCGGCGGATTCCTTCGCGCAGTGTCGGGCATGCCATAATGTGCGCGTGAATCTGGTTGGGAGCACAACTGAAGAGCTTGTCGCGCTGGCCTGTGAGTGTGGGCAGCCCGCCTACCGCGGCCGGCAGCTCGCGGGATGGGTGTATGGCAAATCCGCGCGCTCCTTCGACGAGATGACCTCGCTGCCCGCTGCCTTGCGGGCCGCGCTTGCGGAGGGGACCGTCCATCCGCTCTGGAACGAGGTGCGGCGCTCGGCTTCCACCGACGGCACGACGAAGATTCTCGCCGAGGCCGCCGACGGCGCGCGTGTGGAATGCGTCTTCTTGCCCTACAGCGAGCGCTCATCGGTGTGCGTCTCGACGCAGGTCGGTTGCGCCATGGACTGCGCCTTCTGCGCCACGGCAATGGGCGGACTCTCGCGCAGCCTCTGCGCCGGCGAGATCGTGGATCAGGTGCTGCTCGTCCGGGCTGCGCTCGGCGCGGCCGTCACGCATGTCGTCTACATGGGCATGGGCGAGCCGCTCGCGAACTATGCCCAGACCGTCCGCAGCATTCGCCTGCTCGCCGAAGAGGTGGGGATTTCGCCGCGCCGCATTACAGTGAGCACGGTGGGGATTCCGGACGCCATCCGGCGGCTGGCGGGCGAGGGACTGCCTGTCACGCTTGCCGTGTCTCTTCACGCCCCCGACGACGCCCTGCGGCACGAGCTTATGCCGGTCGCCGGCGCGCATTCGCTGGACTCACTGCTGCGCGCCTGCCGCGACTGGACGCAGACCACTCGCCGGAGAATGACCTTCGAGTACCTGCTGCTGGACGGAATCAACGACAGCGCCGATCAAGCCAGAGAGCTGGCACGGCGCATCCACGGCTGCCTGGCCAATGTCAACATCATCCCCTACAACCACGTGGAGGGCAGGGGACATTTTCACCGGCCGCGCCGCGCCGCAATCGAAGCCTTCAAGCGCGAACTCGAGCGCGCCGGCATTGCTGTCACCGAACGCCTGCGCCGGGGCAACCCGGTGAGCGCGGCCTGCGGGCAACTCCGGAACGAGTCCGTCGAGGGGAGGAAGCTGGAGGACGGTTGCTGAAGTATGGAGTTGTATTAGTGCCGCGCATCGCGGCCCCGTAACGACAATGCTCGAAACCCGTCCCGAAAGAAAACGGCGCGTCAGCGCTCCAACCGAAGACGAGAGACTGCCGTTCCTGCTCCGCAAGGGAGTGGACCGGTGGGCGAGCCGGCTCGCCCTCAGCGAGATGGATCTGCCCAAATCCCTCAGAGAACTCGTGCTGGAGCTTATGGATGTCTGCCGCGAGTTCATGGAGAGCGAAGACCCCGAGCCGCCGCGTGACGCGTACAGGCTTTCCACCGAGATCGGCCGCCGCCTGCTGGACAGGCTCGAACAGAGCAAGGCTGTCACGCTGTTCCGGGACGAGCTTCTTCATTGCCTCATCAGCGCCGTTCAAGCCGACGAGCCCGCGGTGCAGAAGCTGTTGATTTTCTTCATGGCAGTTGGCGACGGGATATGGGAGGCGTATGCCGAACAGCTCCGAAGCAGCGTGCGGCAGGAAAAACGCCAGCGTCTCACCGAGCAACTCCGGGTCGCGAAGAGAATCCAGCAGCACCTGCTCCCGAGGAAGGTGCCGGAGATTCCGGGCTTCGACTTCGCCGGTCGGCTTGTGCCCGCCGACGAAGTGGGCGGCGACTACTGGAGCATCAAACACTATCCTGGCGAGAACGTCGTTACGATGAAGCTTGCGGATGTGACGGGGCATGGCATAGCCGCCGCCACGCTTGTCGCGGCGGTCAAGTTCATCTCCGGAGGCTTCTACCGCGGGGCGGACTCGCCGCAGGACGTGATAGAGCGCACGAACAGCGTGCTGGTGCGGGAGACACCGAGCGATATACTCGTCACGATGATCTACGCGTGGCTCAACCCTGTGACACGCGAGGCGCGCCTGGTGAACGCCGGGCACCATCCGGTCTTCATCGTTTCAGAAGACGGCTTTCGTGACATTGACGCCACCGGGACGGTCCTCGGCTTCCACGAGACCGAGTACGGCGAGATCAGAGAAACACTCAGCCCTGGGAGCACGGTGGTCTTCGCCTCTGACGGGATTATCGAAAGCGGCATTGACCGGCCGTACGGCGTGGACCGACTGAAGGAAGTCGTCTGGAAGAACCGCCATGCGCCGGCCGACGAAATAGTCAACAGTGTGCTGGGATCGGTGATGAGCTACTCGGTGCAGGTCACGGATGACATGTCCATAGTGGTGGCTAAAAGCCTGTAGTTACGTCCTCAGCCGCATGCCGCGGCGGAGTTTACTGGGGCTTGCGGGTCAGATAGGTGATGCCGTTGCGGTGGCTCACGTCCAGATTCGCAGCGGCCCCCAACCGTCCCAGAGCCCTCTCAGGGCTTTCGCCGCCGATCCGCA
>JAGVUD010000041.1 GCA_019136435.1 Armatimonadota bacterium
TGCTCCTGCTGCTCCTTGATTGCCTCCACCAGCAGGGCATTGACGCGGGCGTAGTCCATGCCCGAAGCGTTCTCGCCGTCAGCATCCCAGCTCACAAGCTCGGGGAGCACCTTACCGACGTCCTCGGCGATGAAGCCGATGTCGCGCTTGCCGCCCTGCTCGCCCTTCCAGTCGTAGTAAACCCCCTGCAGCCTGCCCACCTTGTCGAGAGCGCCCTCGATGGGGGTGACGTTCTGTTTCCATCGCCGTGAGGAGTAGGTGATCCACGCATTGGCCTGTCCCTGCCCCCCGGCGTCGGCGGTGTTCGGAAGCTGCAGCCGGTGGGTGATGGAGCCGGACGCCACGCCGATCCCCATGTATCCGTTGCCCCTGATCCGGGCTGTTTCGGTGAACGCCGCGCTCTCACCGTAGCCGAACGCGATGTCCGCGCTGCTGGCGCTCGAGTGGATCTGCAGCAGGTTGCTCTGGATTCCGAATCCGTAGTGGGCGCCGGACTGGCCCCAGAGGCTGATCTTGTCACCCAGCACATTGGCGAATGTAAGCGGGAAGCCGGCCGTAGTCGTCCCGATGCCGGCATTGCCCGTGTTGGGCTGGACCACCAGTGCCGGGGTGGTCTGCGTGGTGGCCAGGTAGGTTATGAAGTAGGCATCCTGCGTGGCGCTATAGGAGAACCGTCCGCCCGCATAGGCATCATTCGGATTGCGTTTCCAGTCAATTACTGCTCCACCTGACGGAGTGATGGCGACCGTGTACTGGCTTCCCGAAGTGACGGCAACGGGGGTGTCAAGCGTAAACAAACGGTATGCGAAACCGTCGGCGACGATGGTCTGGGATTGGAGCAGGCCGCCGCCTGTTCCCTCACCTGAGAATACCTTGAGCGTACCGGACCAGCGTCCGCCGCCGTAGAGGCCGACAAAGAGCTGGACCGCCGCAAGCTCGCCGTCAGCACCTGCGGTGAAAGACTGCCATAGCGTTCCGGCGGTATAAATGGACCCCGCGAAAACAGTCTGCTGCTGGTCCACGGCGTAGGAAGGCGCGTATACCTGGAACGGGGAACCGTGGGTCCAGTCAGCCCCTATGCTCACCCCTCCGGTCGCTGCCGCAACCAACCCGGTCATCTGCCCCCGGCCGTTCACATCCAGAATCGCCTGGGGATTGGTGGTGCCGATGCCGACCTTGCCTGATACGGATGCCATCGCCCCACCGGAGACCCTGGAGAGGGAAGCAGCATCGGATGTGAGCTTGGTATTGCCGATTCTCTCCGGGCCGATCTCCGGGTTCGGGTACGTGCCGGTCAGATCGCCGCCTGCCGTGCCTGAAGGCGGCAGCGATGTGGGCGGGGCAGGCAGCGACGCCCACGTCCCGACGCCGCTTGCGTTGGCCGTCAGCACCTGGCCGGCCGTGGCCGACGCGCCGAGTTGGAAGCCCGTCATCTTCGCGGTGCCGGCCACATCCAGTCTGGCGGCGGGAGCGCTCACTCCGATGCCGACGTTCCCCGTGCCCTTGATGCGCATGACCTCCGTGAGGCTTGCGCTGGAGCCGTGGCCGAAGACGATGTCGGAGCTGCTCTCCCTCGTGTGGATCTGCAGCGTCGCGTATCCTATTCCGAAGCCGTGGCTGGGGCCGGGCGTCTGGCCGAACAGGCTGATCTTGTCGCCGAGCGTATCGGGGAAGGTCAGGGGAAAACCGGGCGTCGTGGTGCCTATGCCGACGTTTCCGGCGTAGCTGACGCCCGCAGCCGAGGTTGCCCACGGCGCGGCCGAGAACAGCGCGTACGGCGACGCGCCAAGCGCCACGCGCGGCGAGAGCACCGTTCCCGCGACCGCGGTTTCGAGCCAACGCGCCGCGCCAGCGCTGAACGGAGCCGCCCCGAAGTCGAGGCCGACCGTGAACAGCCCCGCCGATACCGCCACTCCCGTGAGCGTTACCGTGCTGCCCACCTGAGCACCGGCGGTCGCGGCGTCGAACAGTTTGAAAGTCATATCATAGGAGCCCGTAAGCGGGACTCCCGCCGAGTCTGTCAGCTTGCCCTGGTAGGTGAAAGCCGTTGTGGCCGCGCTTGCCGGCACTGCTGCCAGCAATGCAAGCGCTACACTGAGGCACAGAGTGACTCTGATCATTTCCCTTTCCTCCTCATCTGGCTGCGCCGGTTCGTAAGGTTGCTGAATCTGGTGCTGCCTTGTGTTACAGCCGAACATCAAAGTGTAGCACAGCGTGCAGCCGCAGGTATGCGGCGGTAATTGCCTGCGTGGGTGTGGGGGTTTTTGCGTACACGCCTTTGCGGTAATGCTACGGCGTCCAGTCGCGGCGGCTGCTGATTGCGCGGCGGCGCAACTCGCGCATTCGGTTCACCCCCAGCTTCTCCATGATGCGGGCGTAGTAGGAATCCACGGTGCGCGTGCTGATGCCCATGGCGGCGGCGATGTCGGCGGTGCCTTCGCCGTCGCCCAGCAGGCTGAAGACGTGGCGCTCCTGCTCGCTCAGCGACCGCTCGTCCTCGTGATACTGTGACACGGCCGCATACTCCGCCAGCGCCAGGGCAGCGTTGGGACTGACAAAGCGGCGTCCGGCCGCCGCCTCCCGGATCGCCTGCACAAGCACTCCGTGCATCTCACGCTTGGTGACGTATGCGAGCGCTCCCGCCGCGAATGCGCCTTCCACGTGGCGCGCGTCTTCGTGCATGGAGTAGACGATCGCTGGCACTCCAAGCGCTCGCAGATCTTCAACCAGATCGGCCCCGTCCTCGCCTCCGAGCGACAGGTCAACGAGCGCGATCTGCGGCCGCGACTGCCGAACGATATCCAGCGCCTCGGCGCGGCCGCTTGCCTCCCCGCAGACGCAGACTCCCTCCGGCGCAAGCAGAAGCGCAAGTCCCTCCCGGACGGCCGGGTGGTCGTCCACGATCATTATTCGTATCTCGGCAGGCGTGGACTGCTCGTCAAGGGTCATCTGATGTCTCCACCTGGCTCGTCCGCTGTTCGTAATGCGTTCCGGCCCGGGCCGAGCGTGGCACCCGGCACTCGACGAGCGTGCCGCCGCCATCAGCCTGCTCCACGCTGATCTGGCCATCCAGAATGTGCGCCCGGTAGGCCATGGTGCGCAGGCCCATACCCCCTGCGCCTGTTCCCGCGCGAATGCCCGTCCCGTCGTCCCGAATGCGAAGCACCACGTCGTCGCCCTGCCTCCGCAACTCCACAGCGATGCTGCTCGCCTTCGCGTGCCTCAGCGCGTTGCTCACGGCTTCCTGGGCGATCCGGTAAAGGTGTTGAGCCGCGCCCGTGTCGGGAACGCTCACGTCACCGTCTGCTGCGAATCGGCACTCGATTCCCGCCGTCGCTTCGGTCCGCTTCGCAAGCGCGCCCAGCGCCGGGGCGAGCGCTCCGGCGTCGGGCTCCAGCGGGCAGAGACCTCTGGCCACCGCGTGAGCCTCGTCCATCGCCTCTTCGAGCAGAGACGACAGCGCGCTCAGATCATCGGCCGCCAGGTCCTGCCCGCGGTCGAGACGCATCTTGAGCGCCTGACAGCGCAGGACCGCTCCGGTCAGCACCTGGCACACTCCGTCGTGCACGTCGTTGCCGAGGTTGCGGCGCTCATCGTCGCCGGCACGCGCGACCTCGCGCTCCAGACGCCGCATCTCGTCCATTGCGTGCTGCAGCTCGCGGTGAGCAGCCCTGCACTCGCTGGCCTCCCTGTTGAGCCGGGCCGCGGCCAGGTTGCGCGATTCGAGCGTCCGCACAAGGAACCGGTGATAGTGCTCCAGCAGCACAATGATGCACAGGAACGAACCGGTCAGCACGGCTCCCTGAGCAATCATGGAAGGCAATGGCGCACTCAGAGCTTCGGGGGTACCCTCCGGGGTCATGTCGGGAAGAGCGGCAGGCAAGAGCGGCGCGAGCAACGCAACGGCGCACGCCGCGAGCGTGAAGACACGCCCCGCCCGGGGCCCGATGAGCACAAGGGCGACCATCGCCAGAATGAACGGCATGGCGCGGACGAACGGACCCTGCGGCTGGGAGGCGACGCCGAGAACCGCCAGCAGGTATGCGGCGCTGAGCAGGGGCCATAGCTTCCGGCGATGGTCCGTCCTCGGTAGCAGCGCGCCGACGACTGCAATCGCATACACGACACAGGCCCACAGGTCAACGGGCCACGGGACCGGCGGCTGGTCAGCAAACACGTGAAGCGCGAGCCCGGGCAGGTAGGCGATAGCGGTGGTGACGAGCGTAAAATGCGTGGCCTTCCGGCGCCACTCGATAAGATCCGTTTCCTCAGCCGCCGCAGTGTCTGCGAATGCCGGCTCGTTCCCCTGTTCTGTCTCGCGCAAGGCTGGTTCCCGTGCCCTCCCGCGCGCGGCGGCGGCGGAATAGCACCAGGCCAACTCTAGCACCGCGTTGCCGCCTGGTCAAGAGGCCGGGGAGATTCACCTGCAAACCCGCCATTGACTCCGGACGGCCGCGATTGTACACTGAGGGCAAGGGTGAAGACCGCAGGGCGTGATCTCTTCCCGTCCAGCCTTCAGCGTCAATGGCGGTCCGGCGCCTTCGGGGGCCGAAGCGTGCAGCAATTCGGGAGCGAATATCTTTGAATCCAGCAGCCATCAGAGGGGGCGCGCGCCGTCCCGTCCGGGTGTGGGCTTTTGTCGCCGCTGCGGCGGCCGCGCTGATCTGCGGCCCGGCCATCGCCGCCGATGTCCTGAAACCGGCGCCGGGGCGCGCAACAGCCCACGACTCCAGCACAATCAACGCCCTGCGGCATGTCGGCTGCGGGAAACTTGCGTCCGTGACGCAGCCGAAAGCCGCTCCGCTCCCGCTGGCCCCGCCGCGCACGCGCGCTGCCGTGAAGGCGGTTCCCGGCGGGACGCTCGATGCGAAGCATCAGGCGGCGCTCGCTGCCTCCGAACCCTCGCCCGAGCCGCTCGCCAGCTTCGCGGCTCTGGGAGACAACCAGACCGTCATCCCGCCCGACAGCAACGGCGCCGCCGGGCCGAACCATCTGATGGCGGCCCTGAACAGCGAGATTCTTTTCCAGTACCGCACGGGGGTGGAGATAGCGCGGATGCCCCTCGGCCTGTTCTGGGCCGGTCTCAACGGCACGAACCCCGACCCGTACTGCCCCAGGACGGTCTACGATCCGTATGGCGGGCGCTTCATCTTCACGTGCGCCGCGAACCCCGTCCGCGCCGATTCGGCCCTGCTCGTCGCGGTGTCTCAGACGGGTGATGCCACTGGCTCCTGGCACCGCTATCTCGTTGACGCGGATGCGCTCGACACCCATTTCGCCGACGCTCCGAGCATCGGTTTCACGAAAGACCGGGTCATCGTCCAGGTCAACATGTTCCCGATTGCCGGAACCGGGGCGATGTACAGCAACATCTACGTGTTCGACAAGGCCGACCTGTACTCAGGGGGTGCGGGGCTTTACAGCCTGTTCCGCGACGATACCGGCTTCACGCAGGTGCCCGCCCTGACGTACGACGATTCACTGGACACGGCCTATCTGCTCGAGGAGTACTCCGAAAGCGCCAGCGGGCAGCTCCGGCTGAGCAGCATCACCGGGCCTTTGGGGCAGGAGGTCTTCAACCGGGGCATCGCGTACCCGACGGGCCCGCTCGGCTGGGACTTCGTTTCGGCAACCGGCCAGGACTGCGCCCCGCAGCCTGATTCGGATATGGGACTCGACACGGGCGACGCGCGCCTGACGAGCCTGGTGTACCGCGACGGAAGCCTCTGGACCTGCCACACCGTGTTCCTTCCTCAGGGCGAGTCCAGCCGAAGCTCGGTGCAGTGGTGGCAGATCGGGCTCGACGGGGCAGTTCTGCAGAGGGGGCTGGTTGACGACCCGGGCGGCGCGGAGTTCTTCGCCTATCCGAGCATTGCCGTCAACCGCAACCAGGACGTGCTCATCGGCTACTCCCGCTTCTCGGAGACCCGCTACGCCAGCGCGGGCTATTCGTTCCGCGAGTCCGCCGACGCGCCGGGGACCCTTCGGGCCGCGGCCCTGCTGAAAGAGGGTCTGGCGCCGTACTACAAAGTGTACGACGGGCTGTCCAACCGCTGGGGCGACTACAGCACGGCAATGGTGGACCCCATCAACGATGTGGACTTCTGGACGATTCAGCAGTACGCCGATGATCCGCTGGAGGGCGTGGATCGCTGGGGCACCTGGTGGGGTAGGATTCCCGGGCCTCAGCCCAAGCCCGAGAACGACGAGTGCGGCGGGGCGCGGGTGATCGAGGCGCTCCCCGCCGTGACAACCGTTAACACGCGCTCGGCCACGTCCACCGGTGACCCCTCCGTGCCCTGCGTGCCGGCGTTCGGCAAGGGCGTCTGGTTCTCGTACCAGGCAGACACCAACGGCCTCATTACGGCCGACACGGTGGGCTCGGACTTCGACACCGGACTGGCTGTTTTCGCCGGCGCCTGCGGGAGCCTGGCGCAGGTCGCCTGCGATGACGATTCGGGCGGAGGCGACGGGGCTGCACGCGTGATGATGAACGTCTACGCCGGCACGACCTACTTCTTCCTTGCGGGCGGCTACCATGCGGAGGGCGGGCAGTTGAAGTTCCGCATCCAGTCCGCGACGCCCGCGATTCTGGACTTCTTCCCGGAGATGGGCGCCGTGGGCACGAGCGTGGACATCAATGGAAGCAGCTTCTTCGGCGCGACCTCGGTGGAGTTCAACGGTATTCCCGACCCTACGGCTGTTGTGGACTCGGCGTCGCATATCAGCGCGCGCGTTCCGGCGGGGGCGACCACCGGGCCCATCACCGTCACCACCCCGGGCGGAACCGCGGTGAGCGAGACAGACTTCATAGTCGTTCCCTCCATCTACATTGACGATACGTCGGCGATCGAGGGGGATTCGGGCACCAGCAGCGCGGTGTTCACCGTGCACCTGTCCGCCCGCGCACAGACGCCGGTGACGGTCGCCTTCACGACGGCGGACGGAACGGCAGAGGCGGGAGAGGACTACCGGACGGCGGAGGGCTCCGTAACGTTCCCGCCGAACTCGGACACCGCTCTGATAACCGTCACCATCATCGGAGACACGCTGGAGGAGGAGAACGAGCATTTCTTCGTCAACCTCTCGAACCCGGTGGGAGGGGTTCTGACGGATCATCAGGCGCAATGCACGCTCACAGACAACGACTCGGATCAGCCGGTTGTTATCGGCGAGGCCGCCCTGGTACTGGCGGAGAGCTGTGTTCCGGGGAATCTGGCCATAGACCCCGACGAGCGGGTGACGGTTGAGCTGACTCTCAAGAACATCGGCCCCACCGCCACGGAGAACCTCGTCGCGACTCTGCTTCCGTCCGCTGGAGTCAGCAACCCGGGCGTGGCGCAGGAATACGGCGCGCTCGACGCGGATGGCGGCACGGGGACGAAGCCGTTCTCGTTCACCGCCAAAGGAACGTGCGGCTCCAGCTTTGCCGCCATCCTGAAGCTCACGGACGGCGATAAGGACCTCGGAAACGCGACGTTCAGCTTCGTTCTGGGGCCGGTGGGGGCGGCCAGCGTCTTCACTTCGGAGGCGGCGATTGCGATTCCCACGAGCGGGAAGGCGGATCCGTATCCGTCCAGCATCGAAGTGTCGGGCATGCCGGGGACGGTCAGCCGGATGACGGTGTCGCTGAACTCGGTGAACCACCTCTACCCGGATGACCTCGACATCCTTCTTGTGGGGCCGTCGGGGCAGACTGTCGTGCTGATGTCGGACTGCGGCGGGTCTTACGATCTGGTCAACACCACCATCACATTCGACGACAGCGCGCCGGCTCCCGCGCCCGACAGCGCCGCCATGCTCACCGGCTCCTACAAGCCCGCGAACTACACGCCCGCCGACAGCTTCCCTCTGCCCGCGCCGTTGCAGCCCTACGGGGCGACTCTGTCGGCGTTCAGCGGACTGGACCCGAACGGCCTGTGGAGCCTCTACGTGTTCGACGACGCTACCGGGACCGGCGGCTCAATCGCGCAAGGGTGGAGCCTCTCGATTACCACGGGCACGCAGATGTGCTGCAGGCTGGCGGACCTCGCCCTCACGAAGTCGGCCAGTCCGGACCCTGTCACCAACGGCAGCAAGCTGACCTATACTCTCACGGTCACCAACCTCGGGCCGTCTCAGGCGACACACGTGGTGGTCACCGACCCGCTCCCTGCGAACAGCGAGTTCGTCGTCGCGACGCCGAGCCAGGGAACCGCCGTCCTCTCTGACGGGATTGTTGCGTGCGATATGGGCACTGTCGAGGCGGGGGCTCAGGCGCGCCTTACCATCGTCGTGAAGCCGACCCTGAAGGCGCCGCTGACGAACACGGCCACCGTCACGAGCGCTGATCCCGATCCTGTCCCGGGGAACAATGCGAGCACGACGGTGACGCAGGTGGGCGATCCCGCGCTTGTCATCGAGGACATGACGGTGGCGGAGGGGCATTCAGGCGTCACTTCCGCCAATTTCGTTGTGTCTCTCTCCGCGCCCACGGATCAGGAGGTGCGGGTAGACTACGCCACCGAGGATATCACCGCCCTGGCGGGCAGCGACTACGGAGGCGTCAACGGGCAGCTCGTGCTTGGCGGCAGCATCACACGGGTGACCGTCCCTGTGGCGATCTATGGTGACCGCGTCGAGGAGCCGAGCGAGATCTTCGCGTTTGTCCTGTCGAGCCCGGTCAACGCGGCCATCATCGACGACGGCGAGGGGGTCTGCTCCATCCGCAATGACGACACGCCGCCGGCCATTGACTCGGTTGAGATCTCGCCGCTGATGTGCGCGGCCGGGGAAACGATGCAGGTGAGCGCGCATGCCACCGATGACTACGGAGTTGCGTCCGTCACGGCCGGGGCCGAGCCGCTCGTCAGCACCGGCGGCGGATACTGGGAGGGCTTCGTGGACGTTGATCCCGTGCTCGGAGCGCACCCGCTGGAAGTGGTGGCGACGGATACGGACGGCAACTCGGTGACGAACTCGGAAGGGTCGTACCGGACCGTCCCGTCGGTGATCATCCGGAACTCGGCGGCGGCGGAGACGATTGTCGGCGAAGCGTGGCAGAACTTCCTGTTCACGGTGATGGGCAGGGTGACGGTGCTCGATGCGGGGTCGTTCCTGCTGGACGACGGTTCGCCGAGGAAGGTGATTGTGCGGGCGATTGGCCACACGCTGCAGACCGGCGACCTGGCGAAGGCGCGCGGGGTGATTGACCAGACGACGAACCCGCCCACGCTGAACAGCTCTCTCGAGAGGATCGAGAAGCTCTTCTAGACCGTTATACGGAGGGGCGCATCTCGGCGTCCCCCGCGGGAGGCTGAGATTTGGCCGAGCAGGTTTTTCCGGGGACGCCCGCGTTCGAAAGAGGACTCGCGCTTGACGGGGTGTCGCGCCGCCAGTTCTTCTTCCAGGATGGCGGCCCGCCCCGCGCGCATAGCGTGCACTACGCCTGGGCTCCGGTGCGCGCGCAGGCGCTGTCTCTTGACGAGGCATCCGCCGGGGCCAGCAACAGCTGGCTTTCCTCCACCCTGCGCACACCTTCGGGGTGGCGGAGCTATGCGACCTCGCGCTCGGCGGATGAGCGGCAGCTCTCGATCACGGTCTGGGAGTCTGCAGATGGGTCCGATTGGACTCCCGTGGACCTGCGGCAGGCGCCGGGGGGCGCGACAAACCAGATCTGGTTCGACGGGCTGCCCGGAGACCAGACCTCGGTGGCGGGTCCGAGCGTCGTGCCGCTTCGCGACGGGCGCTGGCGGATGTACTTCTGGAAGCACCGGGAGGGGCACCTGCGCTATCTCGTCGCCGAGAGCGAGGACGCTCTCAGGTGGCGCGTGGAGGATGTGAATCGTCCCGTGCTCTACCATCCGGCCGACGGCGGGACCTGGAAGCTGGCGGAGGGGCTCGCCGTGGAAGATATCCCGGCAGTCGCCCTCTCGCCCGCGGAGATCCTTTCCCGCAAACGCCTGTGGAGCAACGACGCCTCGCGCGTGCACTACAACGCGCTCCTCGACCGCTACGAGTGCTATTCCGTCTGGCTGCACCCCGCGATTCCCGACCGGCGGGTGGACGTGGACAACGCCCCCGGCGTCCACCGCATGATTCAGCGGCGTCTTAGCGAGGATGGACAGGAGTGGAGCGATCCCGAACTGGTGCTGTTCCCCGATGAGCGGGATCCCTGGGACCTTCAGTTCTATTTCATGACCGTGCAGCCGCTCAACGATTTCCTTGTCGGCTGCGTTGGGCACTACCGGGTGGAGGACGGGCAGCAGACGATGGACACGGACCTGGCCTTCTCGACGGACGGCGTGCGGTGGCATCGCCCGCTCAGCGGGGGATGGATTCCGCGGCCCGAGGGGGTGCACGGCATCTACGGCGGGGACTGGCTGGACCTGGGCGGCGAGTGGATGTGCCCGTACGCCGCCGTGCGCGGGCCGCACAACGCGCGCTCGTTCGAGATGCAGATGATGGGCGCTGTTGTTCCCGCGAACCGCCTTGTGGGCGTCGAGGCCGGCCTGGCGCCGGGCGGTTTTATGACGCGCCCGTTCTTCCTGCGGGAGCCCGTCATCACGGTAGACGCCGACATCCGGGGCTGGCTGCGCGCCGAGCTGTGCGACGTGTTCGGGCGCAAGATTCCCGGTTTTCATCTGATGGACAGCCGGCCGGTATCCGGCGACAGCGCCGCTCACGCAATCACGTGGAAGGGAGACACGTCCGCGCACCGGCACGAGTTCCTGCGCCTGCGCCTCGAGTTCAGCGGAGCGGTGGTCTACAGCGCAGCGTTCTGAAATCCGGGCGCCGCGCCGCGGGACACGGCGCCCGGCCTAAGCTTCAAGCCTGTCTCTAGAGAGCGATATCCTCCAGAATCTCGCGGAAGTGCTCGGCGTCCCGCTTGAGCACGGACTGCCATTCCTCCTTCGGGAACTTCCCGAGCGACTCGTCTTCGAGGCAGAGATCGCCCGCGTAGCCCGCGTCCCGGAGTATCTTCACCACCCGGGCGTGGTTCACATCGCCGTCCGGGAGCGGCGAAACATACGTGCCGTACTCCCATCCCAGCTCGCGCTTTGTCTCGCGGTACTCCTTGGGATAGTTGATGTTCTTCGCGTGGGTGTGTTTCGTGCGCGGGGCGAAATGCTCGATGATCTGGTAGACGCGAGAGAGCGGGTGTCCCGCCCAGTAGAAGTTGCCCGTGTCCAGCGTCAGCCCCAGCCTGTCCGAGCCAACCGAGTCCAGCACGCGGTCCAGAAAGTCCGGGTCGTTGCCCTGGAACCCGTGGTTTTCGATGCCCATCTCGACGATGTGATAGTCCGTCTTGTCGAGCACGCGCTTCATGCAGTCGGCGAAGTGCGCGACGCGAGCGTCGAGCGGCATCTCGCGTTCTCCGGTCATGATCGCGTCAATGCGCACGGCCGGGATTGCGAGCGCCGCGGCCGCGTTCACGACCCTGATGACCCAGTCGACCTCGGCGTCCGAGTCTTCGCGGTTGAAGTCGTTGCCGAGCATAAAGGCGCTTGCGCGCACGCCGTGCGTCGCGAGATGCTCCGCGTAGGCTTCGATAGCCTCATCGCTGTCGAGGATGGCGTGGGTCTGTCCGTCCTGAGGCTCGAGATACAGCACCGACATATCCCGCTTGACCTCGAACTCGACCGCCTCCATCCGAAGCTCTTCGAGCCCTTCCAGTATCGTCGGCCATCCGTGCAATACGATTCCGTCTCTGACTGATGCGTACATTAGACGTGTTTCCCCTGTCTGGTTGCCTGGCGCCCGCCGGTCGCAGGCTCCTCGCCTGTGAGTTCGCCAGCAGGCGCGCGCCCTCCTGCCGGCTTGCGCGAAGCTGCATCTTGAGGTTTGCGCGCAGGGGTGATACCCTGTGTCTGCGGGCGGGAGCGGGTCTCGCCCGAACGTCCGGGAAGAAACGCGCCCTTTGCGCTTCAGACATTCGTTCCTGATGGCATCTTCGTGCCAGGGAGGAGAGTTTCACATGGCAAGACGACTGGCGGCAATCATCGTCCTGATGCTGGCGGCAAGCGGCACGCTCTGCGCGGCGACAGTACAGGGATACATCCTTGATCCCAACTGGTATGCGCGCCACCCGAAGGCGACCGGGCTTTACGGCACGGGCCAGTACGAGTACGGCGTCGCCGGGAACATCGCGAACTCGAGCGCTCTCGGGTTCTTTTCGAACACGGAAGGGTATGCGGAGAATTTCTACTGGGGCGTCTACGGCCTGTTCCGCAAGACGTACCAGCCGGACGGCCTGTACACCATCGCTACATGGGACAACTGGTGGCGTCCCACGTTCCTCTTCAACCAGAACATGACGCCCTCGTCGGGCCCGATTCTGCTGAGACTGCACGCCACGATGTGGAGCTATGCGCCGACCTGGGAGGCGAACTACAATGAGCACGGGCAGGTATTCGCCGCCACGGGCAGTTCGGTCACCATGGTTGTGGTGCGAAGCGCCGTGCCGGGCGTTCAGGTGGTCGCCAGCATACACGAGGGCGGGCCCACCGGATCGCAGATCGGTCCCAGCCGTTCGGCGACAACAGGCGGCGGACCGTCGGACACCCGGTTCATCTGGAACGGCGGCGAGGTACCCACGGTGCCCGGGCACATCTACTACTTCAAGCTGAAGTGCCTGAACAGCGCCTCCAGCGCGGTCCTCTGCAACAACGAGCCGATCCCCGACATGTCCGACGCCATGCCGGAAGGGTGCGCCTATCATGACGGCGTCGCATGGACAGGCACGGCTACTCCCGCGGACCGGGGCGCGGCCATGGACCTTGGGCTCACGATCTGCTCGGACGACGACGGCGTGGTGACGAACATGTTCGTGCGCCCGGGCGGGACCAACTGGATGGGCGCCACATCGGCCGGGCAGACGTTCATTGCGCGCGGGACCAGCCTCATCAGCTTCACGGCCTGGCTGCCGGGCGGCGGCACGTTCATCGCGGCGGTGTATGACAGCGTCACGGGTTTGCAGATTGGGACGGCAAAGCGCCAGTGCGCCATGCGCGCCGCCGACCCCGAGGTGATGTGGACGTATGCGCCCGGCGAGATTCCGCTCGTTCCGGGCCACGGCTACACTGTCGAAATCACACGTGAGGGCGGGCTGATCAACGCCCTCTATGCCAACCAGTACAACGTCTATACGCAGGGCGACGCCTACCTGAACGGCGTCATTCAGCCCGGCTTCGACCTGGCGGCGACGATTATGGAGGAGGAGTCTCCGGGCAGCGCGACGATTCCCACGGTGCAGTTCTCATCGTTCCCGGCCGTTGCGCCGGCCGACCGCGGGGCGAATACACTCACCATCCGCTGGACGACGGACGCCGCCTCCGACAGCACGGTGGAGTACGCGGCGTGGAATGCGCCGTACACCAACACGTTCTACAGTTCCGCCAGCGTGACCGGCCACGCCGCGACGCTGACCGGCCTTATGCCGAACACGATGTACCATCTGCGTGTCAAATCGGCGGCCGCCGGGTACAGGGCCGGAGTCACGCGGGACTTCGTTGCGTGCACGGTCAACGGCTACCGGCCGAATCTGCTTGCCAATCCGGGCTTCGAAGAGGGCTCGGGCGCAAGTCCCAGAAAGCCCGTGCAGGGCTGGAACGTGTGGTCCACGTCCTCCGGCGGACTGGACACGGCGGCCTCGGACGGCACCTGGTTCCACGGCGTGCCTCCATATACGGGCGGCTGGCTCTTCGAGGGCGCGACAAACGGCGGGCAGCCGGACGCGGCTGTCTATCAGCGCGTGACAGGTCTCAAGCCCGGCAAGAAATACCACTTCACCGCCGCTGTCTCGAGCTGGATGCGCGAGAAGATTGACAACGTGGACCAGCCGAAGTACGACGTCTGGAACAACTCCGGGCGCCTCAGCATGATGCGCATCGGCATTGACCCGACCGGCGGCGTTAGTCCTACTGCCGTGACGACGCGCTGGATGCCGTGGATGTACAGCCACTTCCACTATACGGGGATCGGCATCCGGGACACAGTTGTGGGCACGTCGGCGACGGTATTTGTCGCCATGAAGGGCACGGGCGGGTCGTGGCACATCTACGGCATTGACGACTGCCGCTTCTCGGAGGAAGAAGTGTATGACTCGACTCCGCCGGATGCGCCGGTTGTGGTTGACGACGGGCTGTTGACCACAGACACTTCGCAGCTTCACGCTGTCTGGTCGGGGAGCGACGCCGAGTCGGGCATTGACGAGTACCAGGTCGCCGTCGGGACGACGCCGGGCGGAACGGACGTTGTGCCGTTCACGAGCGTCGGCACGGCGACGGAAGTGACCCGGGGCGGCCTTTCGCTCAGCCCCGGTCAGACGTACTTCATCAGCGTGAAGGCGCTGAACGGCGTGGGGCTGTGGAGCGCGGCTGGGACGAGCGACGGCATCGGCGTTCCGCCGCCCGCGGGAACCGTGGCCGAGGCGAAGTCGTTCGCGGACGGGACGGCCGTTCAGCTTCGGGGCCGCATCGTCTCCGCGAAGATCGGCTCTTCCGTCTGGGTTCAGGACGGAGAGTTCGAGCCCGGCATCCGCGTCCAGAGCGCCGCCGCCGTGTCGCCGGGTGATCTGGTTGACGTCACCGGCAAACTGGTCACCGTAGAGGGAGAGCGGCGCATTGATGACGCGCACGTTGGAGTCACCGGGAACGCCGCGGCGCCCGCGCCCGCGTGCATGGACACCAGGGCGCTCGGCGGCGCGGATCTCAACGCGTTCACTCCGGGCGTCGCCCCCGCATTCGGGCCCAACAACATCGGGCAGTTTGCGGCGGTGTACGGGCGCGTTACCAGGGTGGCCGCCGCGTACTTCTACATTGACGACGGCGCGGGCAGGCGCGACGGGACGTCGGACGGCGGCCCGAACGTGGGCGTGCGGGTTGTCGCAACCGCGCCGGGAGTTCTGCAGGGCGATTTCGTGATGGTGAGAGGCGCGTCGAGCAGCTTCAGCAACCCGCTCGGACAGATTCAGCCGGCTCTGATACCGGTGGAGGGCGGCATAGCGAAGCTGTTCCCGTAGCGCCTGCGCCACCGCAACTTGCCGGCGCGGCAAGGACTTTGCCGCGCCGGCGCATAACCTGAGCGGTATGATGGACACGCTGTTTTCCGCGCGATGCGTTCTTGCTCTCGCGGCCCTGGCGCTCGCCGCTGGCCCGGCCCGCGGAGCGAGTCTCAGGGCTGCCGGGACGATCAGTTTCGGCAATGTCACGGTCAGGGAGCGGGTGGGGAGCCTCGACCTCAGCTTCCGGGGCAGGTGGCTTGCTCCTGGCGAGACCGCTTCGGCCGAGTTCCGCTCTCCCGGAAAGCCGTACGCACTTCTGTTGCGCACGGTTGTGAGCGACGACCTTCCCGGGCACACCGTCGCCTACTCGGTGGAGGTTAACGGCGAGGTGTGCGGCAGGCGTGAACTGCGCACGGAGGGGGTGGGCCGCCGATCGCAGTTTGTGCGGATAGACGACCGCGGAATCTACTCGCAGCGCACCCAGCGGCTGGCTGTCCGCAACACGGCCCGCGAGAAGCTCTTCGTCGAGTCCGCGCTCGTGCTTCCCGGCTATCTCGACGCCATCCGGCAGCCGTTCGACGACTCGGATTTCGTGCTTGCGTTCCTCATCAACGGGGCGCGCGCGGGCCATGCCGACCTCAAGCGTATCAAAGACTTCCGGGCGGCTCCGGGAGTTACGCGGGCGATATCGAGCGAAGTGCCCTTCGCCGTCGCCAACCGGGAGGGACTCAAGAAGCGCATTGACGAATTCGCCGATGCCGTCGCGGAAGCAGGCTGGCCGGCCGTTCCGATCCCCATCTCGTGGTGGGCGGGAACGCCCTCGGAGATACGCGAGCGGCTGGACTTCCAGCAGGTGTGCTACTCGAAGACCGACAACTACGACGAAGGGCAGGGGCTCAAGGACCTGCTGGGCGACAGGTGGCG
Organism: Armatimonadota bacterium; assembly: GCA_019136435.1. Taxonomy (GTDB): domain Bacteria; phylum Armatimonadota; class UBA5829; order DSUL01; family DSUL01; genus JAGVUD01. The sequence goes on from JAGVUD010000041.1 coordinate 15,908, forward strand.
CATCGAATACGGCCTGACCACTCCGAACGTTTGGAGCAACACCCCGTGGGCCACCATGAACAGCCCCGGCCTGAACGCGCTGCGCAGGCAGCGTCTGGATGACATCATGCCGTATCTGCTCGGCAAGCTCGGCGGCAGCGCGATTGCTTACATCACCGAAAACGAGCCGATGTACTGGGCCGGGATGTTTCCCGACGGCAACTACCCCGTCAAGCGCGATGACCTGCTCGCCGACTTCAACCCGGGGACTGTGGCCGACGCGGCCAAAGACGGCGTCACGCTCGATCCCACCGACGGGCTGGATATGACCGAGCGGCTCTGGCTGTTCGGCAACCTGAACCGCTATCTGGCCGCCACTTCGGGCTGGATCGCCGCGCACACGAAGTCTGTCCCCGTCTACACCCATGCTCTGCTCGAGGACCACTTCCCGATGAAGGATTCCGGGCGCGCCCGCCCTGCGATGGAGGCTGCCGTTGCTCCGCCGCGGCCGACCGGCGTCGAGACGCTCTGGGACACGAACATGGACAAGTACCGGCGGCTGCGCGAGTGGGGTCCGTGGGGCTGCGTCAACCGCGAGGAGGGCGACAGCCGCCCCATCAGCCAGCATATCGGCATGGCGCTTGCTCTGTATGCGATGGGCGCGGACATGCTCAACAGCTACAACTGGCAGGGTATCCAGCCGCCCGAGCGCTGCGACGAGTACTTCAACGGGTTCACTTCGCGCCTCCCCGAGTCGCTCGTCTGCGGCGACGCTCAAGACGCGGCCGTCACCGGGTGGAAAGCAGGTGGCCGCTTTGTGTGGAAGGCCGGGGCCGATCCGGACATGCCATGGGGAACGCGCCTGAGCGTCAAAGTGAGAAACCTCGCCGCCAGGCAGGCGGTGCTGACGCTGTCCGTCTTCGGCTCGGCCGACGGCGCGCTTGCGGGATACTGCCGCAAGTCCGTGCCTGCTGGCGCTGATGGGTGGGTGGACCTGGAACTGGACAGCGTGACCGACGCCGCGCAGCACCGGGACCTGGTTTTCGACCTTCGCGCGGCGGAGGGAGTTACCGTCGCGTTTGCGGGGGACCGCCCGCTGTATCGCTGGACGCTAAACTGCGCCGAAGAGCGCTGGCGCAGCCGTATCATCCGCGACCTGAGATGATGGCGCGTCGCAGTAACGTCTGTGGCTGTCCGGCGCATGTTCCGGCTACAATAGCCGCGGTGTAACAAACCGCAACACACGTAAGGTTGGAGATATCGAATGAAGGTCAAAGTTATTGCCGAATTGTGTGCTGGCGAGGGCATCTGTGAGGCTGAGTGCCCGGACGTTTTCGAGATCGATGGTGATGTGGCCGTGGTGAAGTGCGAAGACGTTCCGCCGGAGCTCGAGGAGCAGGTTCGTAATGCTTGCGCCAACTGCCCCACCGAAGCCATCCAGATAGAGGAATAGAGCGGCGCACTGCCGTCTTGTTTCGGGTATTACAACCAGCGCCCGGCTCCGGACATCCCGCGCAGCCGGGCGCTGTTCTGTACCCTGCCAGACTCCGCGGACGGAGCAGGTCCGGGCGGGCGAATTCGCCCGGGCGCTTGCATCTAAAGGGGCGTCTGGATAATACTCTTGTATCTTGAAACCGAGTCTGCCAACGCATGACATTCGCTGATTCCCTCGAGTCCAGATCTCACGAGGCCGGTGCGTCCTCGCGCCACCCCAGGATTGTGCAGGGCGGGATGGGCACGGGCGTGTCCAGCTGGTTCCTGGCGAACGTCGTGGCGCGGCACGGACAGCTCGGGGTGGTATCCGGCACCGTCATAGACGGCATCGTGGCCCGCCGTCTGCAGGACGGGGATCCGGGCGGTCATATGCGGCGCGCGCTCGCGAGCTTCCCTTTCCCGGATGTCGCCGCTCGGGTTGTGCGGCGCTACTATGTCCCGGACGGCATCGGCGAGGGGGTCCCCTATCGCCGCATTCCCACCTGGTCGCTGCATGCCGATCCGGCGCTTGTCGAACTGACGGTCTGCGCGAACTACGCCGAGGTGTGGCTGGCCCGCGAAGGGCACAGCGGTCTGGTCGGCATCAACTACCTCGAGAAGATCCAGACCCCGCACCTGGCGTCGCTGTACGGCGCGATGCTCGCCGGCGTGGACTACGTGATTATGGGCGCCGGAATACCGGTACAGATTCCGGGAGTGCTGAATCAGCTTGCCCAAGGGCTGCCCGCCTCAATGCGCGTGCATGTGGAGCAGTCCGAGCCCTCCGACGATTTTCGGGTCACATTCGACCCGTGTGCCATCACCGGCGGGAGGCGCCTCGATATCCGGCGGCCGTTCTTTGTTCCCATCATTTCGTCGGCGACGCTTGGCGAGATGCTGATCAGCAAGTCGTCGGGCGTGGTTGACGGCTTCGTTGTGGAGGGGCCGACGGCCGGGGGGCACAACGCTCCGCCCCGGGGCAAGATGGTTCTCAACGACAAAGGCGAGCCGGTGTACGGCCCCCGCGACCGGATGGACTTCGATAGGATGCGGTCGCTCGGACTGCCGTTCTGGGTGGCGGGGTCGTACGGCTCCCCCGAAAAGCTGAAGGAAGCGCTCGAACTCGGGGCGGTGGGCGTGCAGGTCGGGACAGCGTTCGCTTTGTGCAGCGAGTCGGGGCTGGACGAAGGCCTGCGACAGCGTCTCATCGAGCTTGCGCTGGAGGACAGGTTCGAGGTGCTTACCGACCCGCTGGCGTCCGCATCGGGATTCCCGTTCAAGGTCGCGCAGATCGAAGGCACGCTCTCCGATCGCGAGGTCTACGAATCCCGCGAGCGCGTCTGCGACATGGGATATCTGCGGCGTCCGTACAAGAAGCCCGACGGATCAATCGGCTACCGCTGCTTCGCCGAACCTCTCGCCTCGTACCTTGCGAAGGGCGGGATGATCGAGGATACCGTGGGCCGCAAGTGCCTGTGCAACGCTCTGCTGGCGAATATCGGGCTAGGGCAGGTCCGCAAGGATGGTTCGCGCGAGCTGCCGCTGGTGACGCTGGGGGACGACGCCTCGTTCGTCAAGCGCATTCTCACCGGGGGTAGAACATCGTACTCGGCCGTGGAGGTGATTGCCTATCTGCTCGGCCAGTCTGTGGATGAGGTGCGCGCTGTCGGCGAGGCCTCGATCCGCCAGGGCTGAGAGGCGCGCCAAACAGCAGGGGAAAGGGGAGGATATTGTGAACGATACGCAGGTTCTGTGGATCGTTGCGGCCATTGTTGTTCTGGACATCATCGTCACCGGCGCCGCCTTTGTGTGGGCTCTCCGCCGCTCCGCCGCTCTGAAGCAGGAGTTGGAACGGAGCACATCGGCCCACGAACGCTTCCTTGTCTCGCCGCAGAACGCAGGATACTCCGGGGGACCGCGCCGGTTCGGCTGGGTGAAGGGAAGCGGTGTGCTTGCGCTCACCGATCGCCGGGTCATCTTCCGCAGAGTGTTCGGCGGTCCTCTGGAGATCGAACTGGCTGATATCGCCTCGGTCTCCGAGGCCGCCTGGTACCGGGGAATGTATAAGGCCGGCCGCAGGCACGTCATCCTGCACCTCAAGGAGGGCGCGAAGGTGGCGTTCATGGTCCGTGACGCCAGCCCGTGGCTGGAAGCCTTCGACAAGGCGCTCACGAAGGGCTAGCGCATCTTACGCGGGGCCGGCAGTCCGTTACTCAGGCGCAACAGGGCCGCTGCAACTCTGTCAACTACCAGTAAAGAGGCGGCCCCGCCGTGGAGATGCTGAGCCTGGCGTGCCTTCCCTGCGCGCGGGACTGCAAGAAGTAGACCAGCTTGTAGTTGCGGTCAACGTCGCTCTGGTAGCGCGGGCTCGATGTGGAGGGGCAGAACGGATTGAAGTCCCTCATTCTGGCGGGGTCGAGGGTCTGACGGCCTGAGCCGGAGGGCCGCTGCCCCGCCTGCTGGCGGCGAGCGTTCTGCGACTGCAACTGCGCCACGCGCTGCTCGGCCGCCCGGACCGCGCGGTCCATGGTGGCCGCCTGGGACTGATCCATCACGCGCCGCAGATCCCGCATCGAGGACCTGGCCTGATCCTGAGAGAGTTTCGGTCTCGCCTTGAGCGACTGAATCACGCTGAGGATCTTCTTCGCCTGGTCCGCCCTGATTGCCGTGCTCTTCCAGCGTTCGCACTCCACCAGCCCCTCGGTGGCCATCGTCAGAAGCTGAAACGTGTATCTGTGCTGCTCGTGGAACCTCTGAACGGCCTCGGGGTCCGCTTTGTCGGGCGGCTGCCGCTGCGCAGAGGCAGGCGCGCATACCGCCGCGATGCACACAAACACTGCAGCCAGCAGATGCCTGATCTTCATAGTGAACCTCCCGGTTACGCCGCGGCTGCTTCCGGCCCCCTTTACTCGTAGCGCAGGGCTTCGATGGGGTCGAGCGCGGATGCCTTCACCGCGGGATACATACCGAAGAACGTGCCCACAAGGGCCGAGAACGCGAACGCGACAACAATCGGCGGTGTGGACAGCAGCATCGGGAAGCCGAGCCCGCCCCTGTCAGCCGGAAGCGCCATCCACAGCGAGACGCCCACGCCGAGGCCAATGCCGATCAACCCGCCCACAAGGCTGAGAGTGATGGATTCGATAAGAAACTGATAGCGGATATCGCGCCGCTTGGCCCCGATCGCCTTGCGGATGCCGATCTCCCGGGTCCGTTCGGTGACCGACACCAGCATGATGTTCATGATACCTATTCCGCCCACGATGAGCGACACAAACGCGATTCCCGCCAGAAGCATCGTGAGGAACGTGGTTTGCTGGTTGGCGCTCTCGGTTATGTCGGCCTGGTTCATGACGCGCACATCCGATTCCTCGTCCGGGCGGAGCCTGTGCGCCTTGCGAAGCGCCGCCAGAATCTGATCCTGCGCCTCCAGCATGCGTTCCTCCGAGACCGCCTGTATTGTAAGCGAGTCAAGGTAGTCCTGCCCGAACACGCGCTGCATCGCTGTTGTGACGGGAATGGTGACCTCGTCGTCCGGTGAGCGGAAGCCAGAGTCTCCGCGCTTCTGAACCACGCCGACAACCTTGAAGTTCTGGCCGTTGATCTTCATATACTTGTTGATGGGATCAGAGCGGCTGAAGAGCGTCTCGGCGATGTTATGGCCGATCACGGCGACCTTCGCCTTGCGTCTGACATCGTCGTCGGTGAAGCCGTGCCCTTTCGCGATGGGCAGGTTCCGGATCTGGAAGTAGTCCGGGCCGGTGCCGTATATGCCGGCCACCGTGTTCGCGTTCCTGTATTTGACCTGTCCATTCGAGCGGACCACGGGCGAGACCGCCTTCACAGCGGGGCACGCCTTCAGCACGGTTTCGGCGTCTTCGAGCTTCAGGGTCTGCAGGCTGCCGACCCCCATGCTCACCCCTCTGACGGACTGGCTATTCGGGCGCACGTTGATCATGTTTGTTCCGAGCCGGGCAATGGACTCCTTCGTGGCCTTCGCCACCCCCTGCCCGAGCGAGACCATCACGATGACCGCGGACACCCCGATGATGATGCCGAGCATGGTCAGGAACGACCGCATCTTGTTTGCCATCAGACCTTCGAAGGCAACCCGGAAGGCTTCGGCCACGCCCATGCCGCGCCGGATGTGCAGGAGATGCCCGAGGTGGGTGGTATCGTGCGGCGCCGCGGGCGGCGGTTCGGGTTTGGTGACGACGCTCACAGCTCGTCCTCCTCGTCTTCGTCGCGATAGCGCGGCAGCCGCGCCAGCTCTTCCAGAGCATCAAGAGGATTTTCCACGGGTTCGTCGGCGATAATGTGCCCGTCCTTGAAGCGGACGACGCGCTTGCAGTGCTGCCCCACGTCGTATTCGTGAGTCACCATCAGGATGGTCTTGCCCTCGCGGTTAAGACGCTGGAAGATCGCCAGCACCTCCTGTCCGGTGCGGGTGTCCAGGGCGCCGGTCGGCTCGTCCGCCATAATGATGGCCGGATCGTTCACCAGTGCCCGCGCGATGGCCACACGCTGTTGCTGGCCTCCCGACATCTCGGCCGGTTTGTGGCTGCCGCGGTCTTCCAGCCCCACCGCCGCCAGCGCCGCGCGGGCGCGCGCTTCTTTGTTGTCCTCGCCGCTGTACAGCATGGGAAGCTCCACCTGGCGCAGCGCGCTCGTGCGCGGGAGCAGGTTGAACTGCTGAAAGACGAAACCCATGCGGGCATTGCGCACCTCGGCAAGCCGGTCATCGTCCATCTGGGCGACATCCAGGCCTTCCAGCCAGTAGCTCCCGTCCGTCGGGCGGTCCAGGCAGCCGATGATGTTCATCAGCGTGGATTTGCCCGAGCCCGAAGGCCCCATGATGGCCACCATCTCGCCCGGCTGTATTTCCAGCGAGATGCCGCGCAGCGCGTGCACGTGAGTCGTGCCCATGGTGTACGTCTTGGTCAGGTGTTCAATTCTTATTATGGGAGTTGTGCTCATGGCTGTTCCCGCGCCTATTGCGGCGGTCGCGGCCCGCCGCCGCTCGGCGGCCCGCCCGGACCACCTGCACTGCCCGCCGCGCCATTCGGCCGCTGGCCCGAACTGCCGGGCGCGCCCGCGCCGCCGCTCGTCCTGCTGGTTGGCCTTCTCATGGCGAACGGGTTTTGTGCCTCGGCCGCTTCCGGCGCGAACGTGCGGGTGATGATCTCCTGGCCTTCCCTCAGCCCGGAACGGATCTCTGTGGCCTCCTGTCCGGCGACGCCGACTTCTACCGCGATGGTTCTCGGCTTGCCGTCCACCAGTTCCTGCACCGAGTACTTGCCGTTCTCTTCAATCACGGCTTCGTTCGGCACGGTCAGCGCATTCCGCACTTCGTCAATGATAAACTGGCACTCGGCGTTCATCTCGGGTTTGAAGCGCGGGTCGGGTTCATTGATCTCCACCGTGACGGGGATGGTGGTGACATTCTGCTCGACCGTGGCCTGAGGGTCAACGCGGATGACCTTGCCGTCGACGCTCAAAGAGGGATAGGCGTCCACGATGATAGAGGTACGCTGGCCGACCCTGATCTGGCCGATGTCAGTCTCGTCCACCTGGCAGACCACCCACAGGCGCGACGTGTCGCCGATCTGCAGCAGCGCGTTGGTGCTGCCGATTGATCCGCGGCTGCTCGGAACGACTGTGCCTTCCTCCACGTTCTTCGCGATTACGACTCCAGATCGGGGAGCGACGATGCGCGTGTACTGGAGGTCTTTGGCTGCCTGCCTTCGCTCGGCCTCGATCTTGTCTATGGAGGCCAGCGCCGCAAGGTAGTCCTGCCGCTTCACGTCGTCCTGGTACGCATTCGTGCGCGCGGTGCGCTCGGCGGCCTGCTGCTGCGCGAGGCGAGCCTGGCTCTCCTCGATGCTTGCCTGCGACTGCGCGAGCTTCGACTTGATCTGGCTTACGGCAAGCTGGTTCTGGCGCTCGATGGTCTGAGCGCGCTGCTCGGCCGTGCGCAGCGCAGCCTTCCGGGTCGCGAGCTGAGAACGCGCCTGTTCCACTTCTCTCGACGACGAGTAGCCCTTCTCCAGCAACTGCACCTGCCGGTCGTACTCCGCCTGAGCGGTCTCGGCGTTCGCGCGGGCTTCGTCCAGATTGGCGCGAGACTCCGCCAGATTCTGGGGGATGGTGACATCCTGAAGCTGTGCGAGCTGCTGCTGCAGTTCCTGCCTGCTCTGCTTCGACTGCTCCAGCGACTTGCGGGCCGACTCTACCCCCGCCTGGGCCTGTCTTATCGCGGAGCTCGTGAGGGCCGGCTGCACCGTCTTCGACGCTCGAGCCTGTGCCGCCCGGGCGCGCGCCGAGGCAAGGTCCGCGTCGGCCTTCTTCACCGCCGCTTCGGCGTCGGTCGGGTCAATGATAGCGATGAGCTGCCCGGCTTCCACCCTGTCGCCCAGGTCAACGGCAAGCCTGTCAATGCGGCCGGCGATGTTGGACTTCACGTCAACGGTCTTCCACGGTTGTATCGTGCCGGTGGCCGTCACGGAGTTGCGAACGTCCCCGCGCGTCACCTTGCCGAACTCGTAGGTGGTCCCGTTTGCCTGAGTCTGGCTCCGGGAGCGATGGAGCATAAAGCCCCCGATCAGGACTATGGCGGCCAGGGCGGCCAGAATCAGCCGCCGCCTCTGTCTGTCTCTTTGCTGTTTCAACATATATTGTGTGCTGCTCTCGTCTTACTTCGTGACGCCCAGCGCCCTCTCGAGCTGGGCTCCCGCGGTCATGCGGTCATACTCGGCATCAATTAGGCTGTTGCCGGCCGCGGCATACTGCACCTGAGCGGTGAAGACGCTCAGAACCGATGATCCCGTCGCGCCCAGGCGATACCGCTCGGTCTCCTGGTCGAGGTTCACCTTCGCCGCGTCCCTCGCAAGCCTGCTCGCGCTCACCCGGGCGCGGGCGCTCAGCAGGTTATTGTATGCCTCGGTGACGTCCGCCGTCACGTCCTTTTCCGCCTGCCTCAGGTCCTCCACCGCGCTTCGCGCGTCCGCTTCAGCCTCCTTCTGCCTCGACCGCGAAAGGCCGAAGTCGAAGACGGGCATCGAGACCGACGCCCCCGCGTCCCAGCCTGTGCGCTCGGAATCGTTCTCCGGGGTGTAGCTGGCGCCAAGGGTGGTGTCCACGCGGGGCCTGCGGCTGATCCGCGCCACATCCACCGAAGCCTCGGCCGACGTGACGCGCGCTCTCGCCTGCACTACTTCCGGCCGCTGCCCCAGCGCGGTCTGTATCAGCTCTTCGAGCTTTGTGTCCTTCTGCGCTGTGTCCGCGGGTTCTTTGAGCTGCATCGGCTCGCCAGCCGGCAGCCCCATAACGTTGCGAAGAGCGTTCGCGGCGATGGCGATGTCGTTTTCGGCCTGAATCCGGTCCACCTGCACTCTTCTCAGCTCGGACTCCTGCAGGGCCCTGTCCGCCTTCGCCGCGCTGCCCGCGTCAATCATAGCGTCAACGCTCTTGAGCTGCTCCTCGGCCAGCTTTTCCTGCTCCTCTCGAAGCGAGAGCAGCCTCTCCGCCCGAAGCTGATCGAAGAAGCTCCGGGACACGCTGAACGCGAGGTTGTTTCGCGCCGACTGAAGAGAAGCCTCGGAGCCGGTGACGTTGGCCCTCGCCTGCCGCACCGCCGCGCGCGTCAGCCCCCCGTCGTAGATGGTGTAATCGAGCGAGACGCGCGGCTGGATGCCGGTGTCCGACTGCGCCCCGCCCGAAAACCCACCGCCCGAACGTCCGCCCGATCCGGACACACCGTAGGACACCTCCGCGTTCACCGACGGCAGGGTGCCGGTGCGCGCCTGGCGCACTCGCTCGCCCGCGGCAGTGACCCCCTCGCGGGCGGTCAGGATGGAGCCGTGGTTGTCCCAGGCGACCTCCTGCGCCTTCTCGAGGGTAAGCGGTGACTCCAGCGATATCGCGGAGGCGGTGGATATCAGGGGCTGCGCAGGGGCGTCTTCGCTCCGGGCGCTCTGGCAGGCGGCCGCGACGAAGCAGGCCGCCACAATTGCTGGGAAAGGTCTTCTGTTTATCAAGGGCGTAGGTATGGTAGTTTCGATAGAAAAGCGGCGCTCTCGGAGAGAGGCGCCTCGTCGGTTGTCTCGAGTTCGACTGCTTCGGCGGCTTCGGCGAGAAGGCGCAGCCCCTCGATCACATCGGGCAAGCTGCCGGGGCCGAGCTTCTCCGCTGTCGCGGACATTCGCTGTCCGATCGCCTCGAAGTGCCTCTTCAGAATCGCGTCCGCCGCCGCGCTCGGCTGAAGCCTCACAATCCGGCGGTCGCCGGCGTCTGGCGTCCGCTCCACCAGTCCGCGCTTGACGAGCCTGTCCACAAGCTGCGAGAGCGCGGAAACTCCGATACCGAGCGATGCCGCGACATCGGCCATCTTCGATCCCCGGTTGTGGTGCACGTCCATGAGGCAGCGGAACTGCGACATCGGCAGCGCGTCCAGAATGTCCTCGGGCTGCTGAAAGAGCACGAGCGCCTTCGAAGCGCGCCGGAAGTACTCGCGGAACTCGTTCAGGCCGGAAGGAACGGCATCGGCGGAAGGGTTGCGGCTGTGTGGTTTGGACATCCGAATGATTAAGCAGTCAACACAGTTTATACTGCTTAAAGACTTGCCCCGCGCCGCTCAGGTTCCCCCCGAACCATCACAACTGCATCACATTGCCGCGCACCGGCGGGCGGCGTCAGGGCCAGAACTCGCCTTCCCGGCAGAGGGCGGCGCCGATCTGGTAAGCGGCTTCGCGGTATCCGTGGCCCGTGTAGAACAGCAGCCATCCCTCGCCCCATCGCAAGGCACACGGCGCGGAGACCTCGTCATCGCGCCATGTTTCCGGCTCGGGCGTAAGGATCGGGTTCCACGCGAATCGCTCCCAGGAACCTGTCCCCGTGCGCGACCGCGCAACGCAGAGTGCACGGGGTCCGCCGGGCGTGGCGGCGCTTGTGTAGAACGCATAGAACCACCCGTCCAGTTGCGTCACCTGCACGCTTTCGATCGCCTGCTCCCAGGGCAGGCGCTTGTCGGGGCTGAAGGAACAGGGCCTCTCGCGCCAGGTTGCGCCGTCTCTGCTCTCCGCGCACGCCAGGCGACTCGCTCCCGGACCGCCCGGGAAATAGTACATTACATAGACGCCCGAGGTCTCGTCGAAGATAACAGAGGGGCAGGAGGCCTGGCCCGCGCCCGGCAGGAACTCCATTTCGATCCGCTCCCATTTCACGCCGTCGCCGCTGACTGCGCCGCGGATGCGGGCGCCTGCCTTCGTCTGGGCCGTGTACCACATGCGGAACTGGCCTCCGGCCCTCACCACACACGGGCGGTTCACCGACATTTCGTCTCCGGCCGGGGCCAGAACCGGGCTGCGCCGCACCTGCCATGCCATGCCGTCGGACGAAACCGCGTGGAGGATCTCCCTCCTATCGGGCGAGGAGTACCAGGCGAGCAGGCGCTTGCCGTCGGCAAGGGCGAAGAAGTCGCGTCCGCCGCCCTGTTCTGCCGCAATCACGGGCCCGGCAAGCGGGCTGGTCCAGAGGTTCTCGGGCCTCGAAGTGCGCCCCTTGCGCTCGAAGATGTCCAACCCGTACGCCCGCGTCACGCGCCGGTAGTTCGCCGAAACGAACGACAGCGCGTCCTGCGGGATGAGCGGATCCGCGCCGTCCGCGGCCGCCTGCCCGATGATGCCCCACGAGTCCGCCAGATACGCCGGGCGGGTCCGCCGCATGTCCTCGAGCCACTGATTCCAGAAACGCGCCGTCGTCTCCGGGGGTTGCGGCACGGGCGCGCCGCCGTACATTCCTTCCAGGGGGAACGGAAACGTGAATCGCGTGCCGAGCGGGCGCCCCGCTTCATAGAGCACCGGCGGCGCCGCCGGGCCGGTCACCTCAACCGCGTCATTCCTGCCCGTCCGGGCGTTCAGCCAGCGCCCGGCGAGGAGCTTCGAGTTCGAGAACGAACCGATGGGCGGCTCTGCGAGCAGGCTCTGCCCGTGCATGCTGTGCGCCCAGAGCGACACGGTGCGGCGGAAGCGGATGTCGAGCCGCGTGAGCCCGGTGATTGCGATAAGCAGGACGAGCGCGCCGGCGATCCAGCCGCGGCGCACCTCCGGGCGGCACTTCTCCGCCGCGTCCTGAAGAGCCGACCAGGCGATTGCCGCCAGAACGGCCGCCGGCGCGAACAGCACGATGCGCGTGTGTATGAAGTAGCGCTTGCCGGCGACGGTCTCGATGAGCCCGCACAGGAACCAGATGCAGACGAGGGTGAGCCGCGCGTCCGGCCGCTTCTTCGCCCAGAGCCCTGAAATCCAGAACGCAATCACGGCGGCCGCCGAGACAAGCAGCACGTCCGGGCCTTCACGCACCGCACCCGAGAGAAACGCCAGGCCGCCCGTCAGCGGCGTCGCGGCGACGTAGCCCCCGTTGGAGCGCATCGCTTCCACGAAATGGGGCCAGATCCCGGCCGCGAGCAGCCACGCCAGCACCGCCGCGCACGG
>JAGVUD010000533.1 GCA_019136435.1 Armatimonadota bacterium
TCGAGCACAGGAGGCGAGATCTCGCTCTCGGAGTATCGCGGCAGCAAGAGCGTCGTGCTCTACTTCTACCCGAAGGACGACACCCCCGGGTGCACGAAGGAAGCCTGTTCGTTCCGTGACAGCACTGCGGAGTTCGAGAAGCTTGGCGCGCAGGTGCTGGGCGTCAGCAGGGACTCGCTGGGCTCGCACGAAAAGTTCGCGGCGAAGTATCAGCTTGCCTTTCCGCTGCTTTCGGATGCCAACGGCAAGGTGACCGAGGCCTACGGCGTGTGGGCCGAGAAGAACATGTACGGCAAGAAGACGATGGGCATCGTGCGGACGACGGTGATCATCGGCAAGGACGGAGTCATCCGCAAGATATACCCGAAAGTGAAAGTGGACGGGCATTCCGGGGAAGTCCTGGACTTGCTGAAGTCGCTGGATGGTTAGGAGCAGAGCGCATTTGACACAGAGCGGAGCGAAAATGGGGGACGGCAGTTGGTAGCATCGCAGAACCCGAACGTGCAGCAGGCAGATCTGAGCGGCGAAACGAGGCGCCTGGAAAAGTGGGTCGTGGCCGTTGGTCTTTTTGCCCTTGCGCTTCTCGTCGCCGGATTCGTGACGGGGGAGTATCAGCCTCTGGCCGTCCTGGGCGCTCTGGTTTTTCTGGTGGCGATATCGTGGCTGTGGAGCGTGGCCGTTGACCGCATGTTCCACAGAGTGCGCCAGTGGAGCAAGAGCCACACGCCGCAGCCTGTCGCGCGGCCTGCCGGGAGCCCAAAGGCATCGCCGGCGGCGCGGGCGCTGCGGGAGGTCACGGCCGGCCGGTCGGCTCTGTCGCTCGGGACTCTGGTCGAGAGCGGCGCGGTTCCGCCCGTGCGGCTGTCCGCCACCAGCAGCGATGCTTCCGAGAGGGTGGCTGCGCTTAAGATGGAGGCGTCGGAGCGTTTGAGAGAACTGGCATCGCAGCTCGAGGCTCAGGGCAAGGCCGAGGAGGCAGCCGAGGTGCTCCGGTCGGCGGACGGGGCGTCGGATGTCGCGCGCGACGAGATGTCGGAGGCACTTCAGCTTGCGCGTGACGGGGATTACGAGCAGGCGGCAGCGGCGCTGGAATGCGTGGTCCGGACGCAGCCATCGGGCGCGGCCTGGTACACCCTGGGCGTTTGCCAGGGGATGACAGGGCAGACGGCGGAAGCGGCGCAGTCGCTGCACAGGGCGGCCGACGCGGGCGCGGACTCGGCGGCGCTGAGGCTTGCGCTGGGGGGCGCGTACGCCGAACTGGGGCAGCACGACCGGGCCGAGAAGCAGCTCACGGCGGCGGTGGCGATGGACGAGGGACTGGCGGCCGCTCACGGGGCGCTCGGGGAAGTGCAGCTTGCGCAGGGCAAGGCGCAGAACGCCGCCTCGCACCTGGACGAAGCCCTGTCGCTTGCGCCGGGGCTCGCGCTGGCGCGCGCGGCGCGGGGGCGCCTGCACTACCAGAAGGGCAACAACGCCGAAGCTGTGCGGGATCTCGCCGAGGCGGTGAAGGCTGATCCGGACAATCGCGACCTTGCCTTCAACTACACTGCTGCGCTGGCGGCGGCCGGACGCAGTGACGAAGTGATCTCTTTCGCCAGACCGATTGTGGATGAGCACCCGGATGCGGAGATGGCGCAGCTTGTCGCCGAGGCGCTCGAAAAGAAAGGCCGCACCGAAGACGCGCGGGCGTACCTTGCGCTGACGGCGGAGCTGGCTCCCGAGAGCGACTCCGCCAGGGTAAAGCTCGCACGGTCGCTGAGGCTGGAAGGCCGGGTGGACGAGGCGATCTCCGAGGCAGAGGCCGCGGTAGGCGATAACCCCAGGTCGGCGGAAGCGCTTCTGGAACTCGGACTGGCGCTGGAAGCCAGCGGCGACTCTGACGGCGCGCTGCGGCGTTTCCAGTCGGCTGTCCAGATGGACCGGTCTTCGTCGGCCGCGCTGACGCAGCTCGGGCGGGTGATGCTCGCTTCGGGTCAGGTGAAAGAAGCCGCGCGCATGCTCAAGCAGGCAACCGGCCTGGCCGGGGCGTCAGCGGATGCCTTCTACTGGCTGGGCGAGGCTCATCTGGGAATGGAGAAGCCGCTGCTCGCGATGGAGAGCCTTCGTGAAGCGCTGGGGCGCTCGCCGGACCGCCGGGGAGACGTCAGCTACGCCTACGGCCGGGCAATGCTGGGCGCCGGGCGGGCGAAAGAAGCCGCGGAGGAGCTTCGGCGTGCGCGCAAGCTGCTGCCGGACGCTCCCGAGGTTGAGCGCGATCTGGGATACGCACTGCACCGGTTGCGCAACTACCAGGACGCGGCGCGCTCGCTGAGAGCGTACCTGGCCGCGAGCCCGGACGCCGCGGACGCTGGCGAGGTTCGGGCGCTGGTGGAGAAGCTGTCCGCGGGCTGACCCGGCTCTTTCCCTTCTAAACTTTTGCATAAAACAGTTGCAACAGTTAATCCTTGCTCGTATAATCGAACATACGTTCTGTTTTACAGCGAGGAGAAGCGGTCATGGAGTCGTTTGACGCCCCGAGGTTGGGCGAGGATGAGGAGCAGCTTGTTGTCTGGGCGATTGCGGCGGGTCTGCTGTGCGGTGGCAGGCGCAGGGAGGCTTACACGGAGGCGCAGCTTGCGCGCAAGATGGCGCTTGAGCGGCGTCAGGCCGAGCGGTTTGGCGCGGACAGCCCGCCGGGCTCGGGAAGGCGGTATCTGCTGCGGCGGGAGCTGGAGGAGTTGATTGAACTGGCCGGCCTGTCGGACGATCAGCGGCGTCTGGTGGCGATGGCGGCGCGGGGGTACGGTCCGTCCGAGATCGCTCGGGGGCTGGGTGTGCCGCGCACGTCGGTTGCGTCGCGGCTCGAGAGGGCGTACGGGCTGATACGCCGCGCGCGGCGGCGCTACCCTTACGCGGATCTGTATGAGATCTACGACAGCGAGACGCGGCTCTAGAGCGCGGCCGCGGGGTCTGCTACAGCACGGAGACGTCGCTCGAGTCGCCCAGCATGAAGCGGTAGGCGCGCGGTTTCAGGTCGCTGCGGGTGACGCGGACGCCGCGTCCGAGCAGGCTGTCCACCATCCGGCCCTGCAGGTCTTCGATGACGCAGTCTTCCAGGATGATGGAGTGCTCGATTTCGCTTCGCTCGATGATGGTGTTGTCGTTGATCGAGGTGAACGGCCCGATGTAGGCGTCGACGACGCGGCAGTTGCGCCCGATGACGGCGGGCCCACGGATGGTGCTGCCGGTGACTGTGGAGCCCTCGCCGATGCGCACGCGGCCGTGTATGACGGACTGCTGGTCCACCTCGCCCTCCACGAGCGTTTCGATGTCTTCGAGGACGATGCGGTTGGCCTCGAGCATGTCGTCGCGCTTGCCGGTGTCCTTCCACCACCCGCGGATGATGTGGGCATTGACGCGGCGGTTGGTGTCCACGAGGTACTGGATGGCGTCGGTTATTTCCAGCTCGCCGCGCCAGCTCGGCTTGATGGCGTTGACGGCCTCGAACACGGTGCTGTCGAACATGTAAACGCCGACGAGCGCCAGGTCGGACTTCGGTTCCTTCGGCTTTTCGACCAGGCGGACGATGCGGTCGCCGTCGAGCTCGGCCACGCCGAAGCTGCAGGGATTCGGCACGTGCGCGAGCAGAATCTGCGAGTTCGGGGTCTCTTCTTTGAATCGCTCCACCAGGTCGGTGATGCCGTCGCGGATGAGGTTGTCGCCGAGGTACATCACGAAGGTGTCGCCGGCGATGTAGTCCTCGGCGATTTTGACCGCGTGTGCGAGGCCGAGCGGCTCGTCCTGCTTGATGTAGGTGATCTTGACGCCCCACTGCGAGCCATCGCCGCAGGCGGCTTTGATCTCTTCGTGCGTATCGCCGACGATGATGCCGACGTCGGTGATGCCCGCTTCGCGGACGGCTTCGATGGTGTAGAACAGGATGGGCTTGTTTGCGACGGGCACCAGTTGTTTGGCGCTCGTGTGCGTAATCGGCCGCAGCCGCGTGCCTTTTCCACCGCTCAGAATGAGTGCTTTCATCGTATCAGACCTTCCTGTTACCCGGACTTCCTGTAGTATGCGCCGCCGGGGGGCACAATCCCTCCGGGGATCATAATCCCTCCGGGGATCATAATCCCTCCGGGGATCATAATCCCTCCGGGGCCGGGTCTCGGCCTTTCAGCCGGAGGCGCCTCTGAAATGATCGGCCACGCGGGCGATGATGGTATCAATGGGGGTCGCCGGGGCAAAGCCGGTAAGCTCCTTCAGCCGCGTGGTGTCGGGCACGCGACGGCGCATGTCCTCGAACCCGCCGCCGTAGGCGCAGCCGTAAGGGACGTACTGCAGGGGCGACTTCGACCCGGTGATCTCGCGCACCCGGATGGCGAGGTTCTCGATGGTGATCTCCTCGCCGCCGCCCATGTTGAATACCTGCCCCCGCGCGTCCGGGGTTTCCATCAGCCGCCGGATTCCCGTAATGGCGTCATCCACATACGTGAAGTTGCGGCGCTGGCGGCCGTCGCCGTAGATCTGGATCGGCTCGCCTTTCAGCGCCTTCTGCACGAAGTTGGGGAGCACCATGCCGTACATCCCGGTCTGCCTGGGCCCCACCGTGTTGAAGAACCGCACGATGACCGCGTGGATGTCCCTCTCCCTGTGATGCGCGAGCGCCAGGAACTCGTCCATCGCCTTGCTTGTGGCATAGAGCCAGCGCCGGATGCTGGTGGCGCCTATGATGCTGTCGTCGGTCTCGGCAAGCGCGCCCTTGCCGTTCTTGCCGTACACTTCGGATGTGGACGCGAGCAGAACCGGCACGCCCGGCTTCAGGGCCTCCAGGACGTTCTCGGTCCCTTTCAGGTTCACCCGTATGGATTCGAGGGGCCGGTCCAGAATGCGCCGCACCCCCACCGCCGCCGCCAGGTGATAGACGCAATCGGCCTGAGCGAGGAGGTCTTCGACGAGCGGCGCGTCGAGGACGCTGCCTTCGACAACCGTCAGTGCGGCCGTGGACGGAATGTGCGCCAGGTTGTCCCGGGAGCCGGTCGAGAAGTCATCGAGAACGGTGACCTGAAACCCGCCGGCAAGCAGGCTGTCCACGAGGTGCGAGCCGATGAAGCCCGCGCCTCCGGTAACGAATGCTCTCATACAGTTCCTTCCTGCGTCTGTGGTTCCAGCGGAGGTTCGCCCCCATCCACCGGCCCGGGCTGCACGCTGTTCGCCCGGACGATGGCGTCGCCGGCGATTCTGTAGAGCCCTCGCACGGACGCACAAAGCGCCAGAAGCAGGGTGCAGTAGAGGAGGCAGAGAACGGCCGCCAGTTCAACTCCCGTCACCAGCGCGCATGCGGCAAAAGAAGCCGCTCCCGCGATCGCCGCCCCGGCGGCCAGCCGCATCAGCAGCCGTTTCCAAAGACCCGCTCGCACTTCGCGATAGACTCCCGCAACGCCCATTCCCACGGCGGCGCCCCCGATTGCGGCGGGAGCGGTGATCATCAGAGTGTGCCTGATATCGCCGATCCCGGCGATCCTGAGCGCCTCGACGGCCGCCAGAAAAGCTGCAACCGCAAGCAGCACATCCACGAGAGCGGCGGCAAAGTGTTTCTTGTACAGCCGGACAGGATCGAAAGCCGAGGGTTCTTCAGGCGGCTGAGCGCCCTCCCGGACCTGGTAGACCCGCACCTGAGCGAGCACGTGGCCGGAGGTGAGCAGGAGCGCCGCGGCGAGCGCGCCGGTGACGAA
>JAGVUD010000233.1 GCA_019136435.1 Armatimonadota bacterium
GGCGCTCCGGACGTTCTGGTGGCGCGCTGTTCGCACGAACTGGTGGGCAGGGAGCACCGTCCGCTGACCGCTGAGCGGCGCGAGCAGATTCTGCGCACGAACGAAGAGCTTGCCGGGCAGGCGCTGCGGACACTGGGCGTGGCGCTGCGCGAGCTGCCCGCGCACTCGTTCGACCCCGGCGCGGTGGATGAGAGCCTGGAAGAGGAGCTGGTCTTTATCGGCCTCATCGGGATGATAGACCCTCCGCGCGAAGAGACGAAGCCCGCCGTGGAGCGCGCCCGCAGCGCCGGCATCCGCCCGATCATGATCACCGGCGACCACCCGATCACGGCGGCGGTCATCGCCCGGGAACTGGGCATCTCGGAAGACGGCGTGGCGGTGACGGGCTCGGAACTCGAGAAGCTCACGGACGCGGAACTGGAGCGCGTCGTGCAGGAGTCGTCCGTGTATGCGCGCGTGAACCCGGAGCACAAGCTGCGGATCGTGAAGGCGCTGCAGAAGGGCGGCCACACGGTGGCGATGACGGGCGACGGCGTCAATGACGCGCCCGCCCTCAAGACCGCCGACATCGGCGTGGCGATGGGCATCACGGGCACGGACGTTTCGCGCGAGGCCTCGGACCTGGTTCTGACCGACGACAACTTCGCCACGATTGTGGGCGCGGTGGAGGAGGGGCGCGCCATATTCTCCAACATCCGCAAGTTCCTGCGCTATCTGCTTTCGTCCAACATCGGTGAGGTGATGACGATGTTCTTCGGTGTGCTGTTTGCCGGGGTCATCGGACTTCAGCCGGAGGGGCACGGGCTGGTGCTGCCGCTCCTGGCCACTCAGATTCTGTGGATCAACCTTGTGACCGACGGCGCGCCCGCGCTGGCGCTGGGCGTGGATCGCGGGCACCCCATGCTGATGCAGCGTCCTCCCCGCTCGCGCAGCGAAGGCGTCGTCTCGCGCAAGATGTGGGCGGGCATTCTGATTGTTTCGCCCGTGATGGCGCTCGGCACGCTGCTGATGCTCGATGCCGCAATGCCGAAGGGTTTGATAGAGGGGACGGGCAGCCTCGAGTACGGTCAGACGATGGCGTTCACGACGCTGGTGTTCTTCCAGCTTTTCAACGTGTTCAACGCACGCTCCGACGAGCGCAGCGCCCTGCCGCGGCTGTTCCGCAACCGCTGGCTGTGGCTGGCGCTGGGGTTCTCGCTGGCGCTGCAGGTGGCCGTGACGACCGTGCCGTTCCTTCAGGCGGCGTTTTCGACCGTGGCCCTCAGCGGGCGCGACTGGGCGCTGTGCGCGGTGGTGGCGAGTTCGGTCCTCTGGGTGCGCGAACTGAGCAAGCTGATAGCGCGGCCGCGGGCGGCCGCGCTATCCGAAGCCTGAAGAGCACGCGGCGGGGCCCGCCGGCCGCGTTTAGGGCGCCAGTATCTCGATGGCGGACGGCATGCAGGACATGTCGGTGACCGGGCCGTTCGGGAACAGCAGCCCGGTGGCGCGGATGAAGCTGCCGTAATCAGCAACGCTTTCGCCGGGCGTATAGACATTCAAGATGTCGCCCGACCCGTCGTCTATCTCGATCGCTCCCGGCATTTTGAACGTGACGGTCCCGTACACAGTGAACAAGAACCGGGCGGACGCATTCTGGATGATGTCCTGCCTCGCACTGCGAAGCCCGATGGAATACGCCGGCCCGTTCACCTCGACCTTCACGTTGTCGAAGGTCTGGTTCGAGAAGTCGTAGAGCCCCACCGCGCCCGTCGGGAACTGCGAGGTTGTGAGCGTGGTGGCGGGCGTCTCGCTGCCGTTCAGATAGACGGCGTAGGTGTCGCCCTGTGCTGTGACGCGGATGTGGACGTTGTCGCCCTGGTTGAAGACCTGGGCCGAATGGTTCGTCGCCCCGCCGTAGCTGTCATCGGCGACGATGTGCCAGTAGAACCCGCCGTTGGACATATGGTAGCCTCCGGTCACGAGAAGAACGCCGCTCATCCTTCCCGCGTTGTCGCGGCTGCGCAGCCAGACGCCGCCGTCGGAGACGCCGTTGATGTCCATCTCTACCGAGAAGTCGCGCAGATTGAACGGCAGCGCGGAGTAGTCGGGCGGCAGGTTCCCGGGCTGCGCCGCGTTATAGACTCCGCCCGCAACGCCCCAGTCTCCGCGCTCGTTTCCGAACAGCCGCGCGTCCGTGCTGAAGTCTTCCTGATAGATCACGGCCGCTGACGCCGACGCGCTCGCCGCGGCGATGATAACCACGGCCAGTACGATTGCTCTAACCATGCTTCTTTGCCTCCTGTTTGCCGTGTGCAACCGGCGGACAATTATACCACGGGCGGCGCGGCAGGAGGACGGATGGCGGGTCGCAGCGAAGAAGCCGCCGAAGGAGATTCCTATGAGTGAAACTGAAAACGGCGGTGTGACCGAGAGCGCACCCGATAGCAAGCCTAGCCGTCCCAAGTCGGCGGCCACTGGACCGAAATGGGAGACTGCCGCGCGCGAGCGTATCAAAGCCGCAATGCGCCGGTTTGGATCTGCTCTGTCCGACCTCTCCGCGCGTGATGCGAACGAAGGCGACACCCGCCTGTTTGTCACCGACTTTCTCTGCGACGCCCTGGGGTTCGACAAATACACCGAACTGACGACCGAGTACCGGGTCAAAGGTGAGTACGCAGACTACGGCGTTCGCATCGACAAGGAGATCGTTGCCTTCATCGAGGTCAAACGGATCAACACCAAGTTGGGCCCGAAGCATCTGCGGCAGGTTCAGAGCTACGCGGTGAACGAAGGGGTAGAATGGCTGTTGCTGACCAACGGCGCCCAATGGCAAGCGTATCATCTGACCGGCGGTCTGCCTGTAGTTACGGATCTTGCTCTGGACGTTGACCTGCTCGGGGAGCAAACACCCCAAACGAAGGCGAATCTTCTGTTTCATCTGAGCAGGGAGGCTCTCAAGAGAGGCAGGCTTGCCGAACTCTGGCAGGCAAAGCGTGCCACCTCGCCCAAGTCCCTCGCCGCTATCCTGTGCACTCCGTCTGTGGTGGATGCCGTGCGAAAGGAGCTGCGGCGCAGCACCGGTCAGCAGGTTCCCGCAGACGAAATCCAGCGTTTGATTCAGGAGACAGTTCTCAGGGCGGAGTGTCTCGGCTAGAGTCGGGGCCTCCCCCGGCTGACGCGCGCCCGGACCGCGCGCACCAACAGGACAGACAGAACCGCGCTCACCCCGGCGATCGGGACCCAGCCGAGCCACGGGTTGGTCAATCCGCGGACAGACGCCGACCTCGCCAGCGTGACCAGCAGTGAGAAGATTCCCACGGTGAGCGCGAGGGCCAGCAGGGACGCCCCCGCGCCCCAGGCAAGCGCCACCAGCCGCTCGTCACCTGCCGCGCGAGCGCGTCTGGTCACGGCACACCACGCAAGCAGCGCGCCCGCGGCGAGAGATGTCAGGGGCGGCACCGCGAGGAATACCAGGGGCATGTCGGTGGGGTGCAGCGCGAGGTCAATCACGATATATGCGACCAGGCCGATTGCGGCGATGATCAGCGCCGCTGCAAGGCCCACGGCCATGCGGCAGAAAGGCTCCTTCGTTTTCACGTTTCCCCTCCTCGTTCTGACGCGACCGCTTACCTGGCCGCGTCTGCTTCGCCCTTCGGCCTCCACCCCTTGATGTCCTGCTCCAGATCCTCCGCGAACGGCTTCAGCGCCTCCCAGGTGAAGAACACCAGGCCCTGGGCGCCCTCCTGCCGGGCAAGCTCCATGTGGTGCTTCACCTCCGCGGCCGTGGCAAGCGAGCCGTGCGACGTGCGCACACCGATGGTGATGAGCATCGGGAACGATTGCGGGATGGTGGCGCGGTTCGCGCGGGCGGCGGCGATGAAGCTCTCGTCGGTGTAGCGGTATCCGGTGGGGTTGATCCAGTCGAGCCAGCCCTTGCGCAGCCATGTCTTGTAGTCCTGATACGCCTCGGAGGTGGGACCGTAGGTGTGCGCGCCCCACACGTAGCTGCTGACGGACGCATCAGGCCGCGCTTCGCGGACGCCCGCGGCAATCTCGCCGGCCAGCGTGTTGATGGCGTCGCGGTACAGCTCGCGCCAGCGCGGCCACAGCGGGTGCTTGCGGGGCGAAACCGCCGCTTTCGCGCCGGACGTCTTGCCCCCTTCCGTCGCCACCGAATCCTTCCCCGCCCCGATGATTTCGGCCGGGTCGGTCTTATAGCGGCGGATGAACTCGCGCCGCAGGCTGGGGGTGTAGGCGAAGCGATTGGAGGCGCGCAGGTAGTCGAGGCTCACGCCGTCGGCTTTCGAGTCACGCAGCATCTCGCGGATCAGCGACACCTCGTACGCGCGGGCGTCGGGGTTGCCCGGGTCAATGACGCCGATCGGGCCGTCCGCCGTGACGGTCGCCCAATCCGGGTGCGCCCGCAGCACGGCGTTGAGCGAGTCTTCCTTGCCCTCGGTGCAGACGCAGACCCAGGGATAGACCTTCAGTCCCTCCTGATGCGCGATCTCCGTGATGCGCGAGAGGTGCTTGCGGTCCTTCACAAGCTCTTCCGGGGCGATCCGGCTGTCCCAGTACACCTCTCCAGTTGTGCTCTTGGCGAGCGGCAGGATGAACTCGACGCCCGCCTCGCGCATCGCTTTCATTTCGGCGCGCATGGCGTCGGGCTGGCCCATCAGGCTGCGGAAGGTCACGTAAACGCCCATTCGCCCGGGGGCCTCCGAGGCGCACGCCTGCCCGCTCGACGCCGCGAGCGCCATTGCCAGCACGATGGCTATCAGTGTCATAATCCAGAGAACCTCCGGCACTGCCTTCGCCCCGGGGCTCTGGTTGTCCTTCGCGCGCGGCGACTGATCGGGCGTGAGATGCCTCACGCGTGGGGCGTTCTCCCGGGACATGTGTCCCACGTCTGACCTGGCAGGACGAATGTCCTCGGAGAAGGTCGGGGAGGTGAGCAATCTCACCCCCCATCGAGCTGTTGATCGGGCGTGAGATTCCTCACACCGAGTTCGGAATGACGTGGGAGCGGGGTTTCCCCGCCGGGCGTTCTGGGGTAGCATGGGTAACGGAGACAAACAATGGCTTACTTCGAGGACAACTCTCTCAGCATCGGGCGCACGCCGCTCGTCCGGCTCAACAACGTCACCCAAGGAGCGCGGGCGACCGTGCTCGCGAAGATCGAGGGGCGCAACCCGGCGTATTCGGTCAAGTGCCGCGTGGGCGCATCCATGGTGTGGGACGCCGAGAAGCAGGGCATCCTGTCGCCCGGCAACGAACTGATCGAGCCGACAAGCGGCAACACCGGCATCGCGCTTGCCTTCGTGGGGGCGGCGCGGGGCTATCCCGTCACCCTCACCATGCCCGAGACCATGAGCATCGAGCGGCGCAAGGTGCTGGTCGCGCTCGGGGCGAACGTCGTGCTAACCCCCGGCGCGGGCGGCATGAAGGCGGCCATCGCGAAGGCGGACGAGATACTGGCATCCGACCCCGAGAAGTACGTCCTCCTGCAGCAGTTCAAGAACCCCGCCAACCCGCGCATTCACGAAGAGACCACCGGGCCCGAGATCTGGGACGACCTCGGAGGACAGATTGACGTGCTGGTCGCCGGGGTGGGCACCGGCGGAACGATCACGGGCATCTCGCGCTACATCAAGCAGCGGCAGGGCAAGCCGATTGTCTCCGTCGCCGTCGAGCCCGCCTCGAGCCCGGTGATCA
>JAGVUD010000120.1 GCA_019136435.1 Armatimonadota bacterium
CCGGCCTCTCAGCCCCACCCCCATCTTGTTCTCGGCCTCGCCGTCCCAGTAGCTGGGCGCGACATCGAAGTAGTTGACGCCCCGGTCAATAGCGCCGCGCACGACCTCGTCCGCTGCTTTCTGCTCCAGCCCCACAAGGACGATGCCCCCAAGGCCGATAATCGAGAGCTTCTCGCCCGTGCTTCCGAGCGCGCGCTTCTGGATGGGAGCGGCCTCCTTTGCCGATGAGCCGTCCAGTGCCGCGGGAACCAGCCCCGCCGCCAGCGCTGCTTTCAGAAAATGCCGTCTATCCATTCAGATTCCCTCTCTCACCAGTTCGATGCCGCCCTGCCCCACCGTACAAAACGGCCCGGCGCGGGCTCGTCACCCGGCCGGGCCAGACAAACAACTGACGCTGAGACCGCGCCTACTCCAGGACTTTGGCTACTTCGGCTTCGCGGGCGCGCTCGGCTGCCTTCGCGGGGTCGGCCTTCGCCGAAGATGCGCCGCCGAGGTCCGCCTTGCCGCTCGACGAGAATACCCGCATGCGGTCGCGCACGGCCTCGACCATCGCGGCGCGGGCAGGCTTGAGGACTCTGCGGATGTCGTACTTGCGCACGCCGCCGCTCTTGTCCGCATCGTCCCATTCCTTCTCGATGGCGTGAATCTCGCCGGCAACAGCCTCGATGAACGAAACGCGGATGCCCGTGTCGAAGTTGATCTTGCGGATGCCTTCGGTGATCCCCTGCCTCACGTCTTCATCCGGAACGCCGGTCCCGCCGTGCATAACGAGCGGCACCTTCACCTTCGCGTCGATCTGCTTCAGACGCTCGTGATCAATGTAGGGCTTGCCCTTGAACAGGCCGTGAGTGGTTCCCACGCCGACCGCCAGAATGTCAATGCCCGTGGTCTCGACGAACTTCGCCGCCAGGTCCGGATCGGTCAGAGCGCCCTCTCCGCCCTTGAGGTCGCCGCCGATCTGCCCGAGCATCCCGAACTCGCCTTCGACCGGAACGCCGATCGCATGCGCGGCCTCGACGACCTTGCAGGTGACTTCCACGTTCTCGTCCCAGCTTCGCGGACCCTGGCCGTCCTCCGTCAGCGAGCCGTCAATCATAACGGAGGTGAATCCCATTGCCAGGAACTGCATAACCTTCTCGAAGGAGCGGCCGTGGTCCAGATGCAGCGCCATCGGAACGGTGGACTTCTTCGCCAGCTCTTTGATCAGGGCGACCAGCTCTTCCGGCTCGGTGTAACCGAGGGTTGTCTGGGTAACCTGCAGGATGAACGGCGCCCGCTCCTCTTCGGCGGCTTTGAAGATCGCCTGGGCGCTCTCCATGTTGATTGCGTTGAACGCGCCGACGCCGTAGTTCCCGGCTTCAGCGGCGGCCAACAACTCGGTGCTTGTGACTAGAGGCATAGTTTACGATGATTCCTTTTCGAAAAGAGTGCTTGTGACTGTTCTAACGCATTATCTCTAAAGCGCCGGGGTTTTTCAACACCGGCCCCCGGCTAGGCCATCCCGGCCTCGCCCGGGCTGTTGGGATTGCGCCTCTCCAGAATCTCGCGCACGGTGGGGTTGCGTGACCAGACAGGGTCGTTCAGTTCCACCGTTTCGACAATCCAGAGTTCGCCCGGCTCTTCGATGCGGTCGGGATAGAGAATCCCGTCGAGGTGGTCTATCTCGTGCTGCAGCACGCGCGCAAGCCAGCCATCCGCCAAAATCGAAAAGGGATTGCCCTCCACATCGCGGGCTTCCACCTGAATCCGGCTCGGCCGCAGCACGTTTCCCATCATTCCGCACAGCGACAGGCACCCCTCGGGCAGTTTGATAAGCTGCTCGGTCTCCCAGACGATTTCGGGATTGACGAGAACGGTGGCCGGCACGGGGTAGGTTTCCGGGATTCCGACGAAATCATCGTCCGGAATCTCGACAACGATGATCCGCTCGCTGACTCCCACCTGGGGAGCCGCCAGTCCGAGCGCGCACTCCTCCGCGCGCAGGTCTTCCATCTCTCCGGCCAGCCGCAGAAGCCGGCGCGAGCCGTAGTCGGCAATCGGCTTTGCGATATCACGGAGCACGGGGTCTGATTCGGGGATGAGATTGAGAGCCATGCGGAATGCCAGCCTTACCTTCAGCGCCCCACCCTCGCACGCAACGCGCGTGCGGGGCTGAAAACGCATACAGTCTTCATGTATAGTAGTCAATGCAGGCCGGAGGCGGCAAACCTGTTGGGAGCAGAAGGGTCCGCCTCGCAGGGAACCAGGGGAAGCGACAAAAAGGGAGACGCTCTTGGCAGGTGACGAAACTGAGCGCGCGGCGGGGCTCGAAGCCGCCGTGGGCGCTATACGGCAGGCGGAGTCAGTCCTCATCACGACTCACATCAACCCCGACGGGGACGCCATCGGCTCGTCGCTCGGGCTGTGGCACATTCTGCGCGCTGCCGGAAGAACGGCCTGCGTCGTCAACCAGGACGGCGCAGGAACGCGATATCAGTTTCTTCCGGGCGCGGACGGCATCAAGACGGGCACAGAGCAGGCATTCGACCTCGGAGTCGCCGTGGACTGCGGCGGCATAGGCAGAGTCGGGCGGGTCCGCGACGCGCTGGAGCGGTGCAACACGGTGATGCGGATTGACCACCACCTGGCCGGGGAGCCGTTCGGCGACATCGAGTGGCTCGATCCGGATGCGGCGGCGGTCGGGGAGATGATCGTCGAGATAGCGCGCGCACTCGCTGTGCCAGTATCGCCGCAAGCCGCGACGTGCCTGC
This sequence comes from Armatimonadota bacterium, assembly GCA_019136435.1. Classification (GTDB taxonomy): domain Bacteria; phylum Armatimonadota; class UBA5829; order DSUL01; family DSUL01; genus JAGVUD01. Next base: position 2,751 of record JAGVUD010000120.1, read on the forward strand.
TCGCGTCGATCGTCGAGGACACGGGCTGCTTCCAGTTCTCACGCGTCTCAGCACTGTCCCTTCGCATCTGCGCGGAGCTGGTGGCGGCGGGCGCGGACCTGCACAGCGTCGTACAGCAGCTCTACTGGCGCAACCCGGAGGGAGCGGCGCGTCTTCGAGGGGCCTGTCTTACCCGGATGCGCACGCAGTGCGGAGGGCGGCTTGCGTGGACAGCCGCCAGCACGACAGACTTCGATCAGTTCGGGGCGACCGAAGAGGACGCGGACGAGGTCGTGCACGATATGCTGCGTATAGGCACAGTGGAAGTGGCCGTGCTTCTGCGTGAGAGCGCAAAGGACTACAGGGTGAGCCTGCGTTCGCGCGACAGCGTGGATGTCGCATCGCTCGCGCGGGAGTTCGGGGGCGGAGGGCACGAGCGCGCCGGCGGCTGCAGGATCGGCAAGGGTGAGGCGGATGTCGAAGCGCTGATCGCCGCGGCGGCGCAGCGACTGGAGAAGCCCGGGAACACGCCAGGCGTTCCATGACTGAAGGCAGAGTACCGACGGGATCCGAAGGGGTGGAGATGCTGCGATACGGGCACACGGCCATGGCGTGCCGGTTCGAGATTGCGGCCTTCGGCAGAGACCGGCAGTATATGGTGGACGCCGCCGAGGAAGCCTTTCGGGCTGTTGACCGCGTCGAAGAAGAGTTGAGCGTCTACCGCGCGGCCAGCGAGATCAGCCGCATCAACGCCCTTGCGGCCACCCGGAGCGTGCGCGTAAGCCCGCCCGTGTTCCGTCTCATTGAGCGGGCGCTTGTGCTTTCCGGCCTGACTCAGGGGGCATTTGATATCACTGTGGGACCGCTGATCCGGCTTTGGGGGTTCTTCGAGGGACGGGGACGCAATCCCGGGCAGGAGGAAACAGGGCAGACGCTGAAGTTGACGGGGAGAGAGCGAGTCCTGCTGGACGCGGACGACTTCAGCATACGCTTCGACCGGGAAGGGGTGGAGATCAACCTCGGAGGATTCGGCAAGGGGTACGCGGTGGACTGCGCCGCGGAGACATTGCTGGAGTGCGGGCTGCGGGAAGCGCTGGTGCACGCGGGCACGAGCACTGTGCGCGCCGTGGGCGCGGGGCCCGGCGGAGGTGGATGGCGGGTCGGCATACGCCATCCGCGCAGGACGGGAGAGCGGTGGGGGGAGATGACTCTGGTCAATGAGTCGTTGTCAACGTCCGGCGATTACGAGCAGTTCTTTGAAGGGGGCGGGCGGAGGTTCGGCCATGTGCTGGACCCGAGAACCGGCTGGCCGGCGGACGGCACGATGTCGGCGTCTGTCGTGACGGCAAGCGCGGCGGACAGCGACGCCCTTTCGACCGCGGCAATGGTGTTGGGGCAGAAGTCTTTTGAGAGTCTGGATTTCGGCGGGCTGCCGGTCCGGGCGGTCTTTATTACTCAAGGAGATATTGATGAGCGAGAAATCGATTACCCGGCGTGATTTTCTGAAGGGTTCGGCGGCTGCGGTCGCGACGGCGAGCGCGGGACGCGCAATGGCGCAGGGCACGGGTTCCCCGGCATCGAGGCGTCCGTCACTGGTGAGGGCGGCGATCATCGGCCCTGGCTCGCAGGGCACGATGCTGCTGGGACAGGCGGTGAAGATTCCGGGCGTCAAGTTCGTGGCGGTGTGCGATATCTACGATCCCCATCGCGAAAAGGCTCTGAAGGTGGCCGAGGGCGCGGAGCCCTACACCGACTACCGCAAAATGCTGGAGCGCAAAGACATTGACGCCGTTGTCATCGCGACGCCGCTCTATCTGCACGCGCCCATGACGATTGACGCGCTGAACGCGGGTAAGCATGTCTTCTGCGAGAAGATGATGGCGTATACCGTGGACCAGGCGAAAGCCATGGGGCGGGCCGCGAAGAGCACGAAGAAGATTCTGCAGCTCGGGCACCAGCGCCACGCGAACGAGGGCTACCATCACGCCTACCGGATGATCAACCAGGACAAGGTCTGCGGCAAGGTTACGCAGATCAAGGCGCAGTGGCACCGCAACGGAAGCTGGCGGCGCGCGATTCCCGATCCCGCGTACGAGAAGCTGCTGAACTGGCGCATGTATAAGGAATACTCGCACGGACTGATGGCGGAGCTCGGCAGCCATCAGATTGACGTCGTGAACTGGTTCCTGAACGCTGTGCCCATTTCCGTGATGGCCGCGGGCGGCATTGACTACTGGAAGGACGGACGCTCGACGTACGACAACATCAGCGTCATCTTCGAGTACCCGAACGGGGTCAAGTGCGTGTACACGTCCATCACGACGAACGAGCACGAAGGCTACACCGAGGAGTTCATGGGTGATCAGGGCACGCTGATCGTGAACCCGGACAAGGGCCTGCTGTTCCGCGAGCCGAAGGCTGACAGCCTTGTCTGGGCGCCGCTGGCGCACAAGGACGCGAGCAAGGGCAAGGATGCGATTATCCTCGACGCTGGCGCCACGCGCAAGGACAGGGAGAAGTCCGAGGGCGAGGCGATAACGTCGGCGAAGAAGAACGACTACTACGAAGAGCTTGTTGAGTTCTTCGACTGCGTCCGGACGGGAAAAGAGCCGCGCTGCAACCCGCAGGTTGCGCTGAACGCCTGTGTTCCGTGCATCATGGCGAACAAGGCGGCGGAGACGGGCAAGAAGATCAAGCTGACGCCAAAGATGTATGAGATCTAGCAGGAAGGCCGAGGAGAGCAGACAGTGAAGATCAGCAGAAGAGGCTTCATTTCGGGAGGGGGAGCGGTCATTGCGGCGGCGGCGCTGCAGGGCTCGGCGCGCGCGATGGCGCCGGTGGAGCGCGTGAAGGGCTCGCGTTTCAAGCTGAGTTGCGCGGCGTATTCGTACAGGAAGTATCTGACGGGCGCAAGCAAGGATATGGACCTGTTCCGGTTCCTTGAGTTG
>JAGVUD010000253.1 GCA_019136435.1 Armatimonadota bacterium
CTTCGAGTCCACCGCCATCCCGTCCGGGTCGCCCGGCCCGTCGGGAGACAGATCGGCGAAAGGCTCCTTCGGCCCGAGCGTTCCGTCCGGCTTCACGGCAAAGCGCAGAATGCGGTTCTCGCCCGATTCGCACACGTAGAGATGCTTCGCGTTCGCCGTAAACGCGAGGCCATTCGGGAACGCCATGCCATCGGCCACGCGCGTCACCTTCCCGCTCCCCTGCTCCACCCTGTAAACACAGCCGACCGGGTTCTTCTTGTTCGACCCCACGGGATCGGTGAAGTAGAGATTGCCCTTCGGGTCGAACGCGAGGTCGTTCGGTCCCTTGAACGGCTCGCCCGCGCAGTTGTCGGCGTACACTTCGCAGCGCCTGTCCGGATGCATACGGATGATGGCGTTGCGACCGTGGTCGCAGACGAACATTGTTCCGTCACCGTGGAACGTCAGCCCGTTGGATTTCTTCCAGGTGAACGGCTGGTCCTGCTCGCTGGCCGACATCCATTTGCGCTCGACCGTGCCGTCGGCGTTCACTTTGCTGATCGTCTCGTCATTGCAGTTGGAGAAAAAGAGGTTCCCCCGGCCGTCGTACGCCGGGCCTTCCGGAAACGACAGCCCGTCGCACACTTTGACCAGGCCGGCCTTTGCGTCAGCGGCCGCGGCAGGCCGGACGGCAAACAGCAGCACTGTGGCGGCAATCGCGAAAACGAGCAGCATGAGTTTCTCCAACGGGTGATATCCTTTCGCGGACTGTCTCTGACACACTCTGATTGGGCGCCGGCGCGCCGAAATCCTGCCGCGGCGCGGGACCTGTGCACTAGAGCCTGACGACATCGCTGCTGCCGGGCTGAATGGCGCGGCCGAAGAGCGCCGGCGCGATGGCGAACGTGGTGCTGATGCCGGTGACCTTCACCATTGTGCCCGGTGTCAGTGTGCCCGCGCCTTGCAGAATCCGTACCCCGATGTTCGGCTGCCCCGCGGTGTCCGTGCCATCCCGCAGAGCAGAACCGTCGTCAATGTAGAAATACCCGCCGCCAACCTGAGTCACCGCGCCCCGCACCGTCACCAGCAGCCCGATGTTGTTCGGGCCGTACCCGTCCGCAAAACCGGGGAGATTCGGCGCGACCGGCGCGCCGCCCAGTTCGCGCAGACCCATACAAAGCGAGCGCGGAATGAGCGCCGTCGCACTCACAGCCGGGGCCGCAAGGCAGATCACTCGCGCTCCATCTCTGGTTCCCACGACGCCGGTGACGGACATCTTCGCGGAGGGGATGACGTTGTAGAGCTGGGTCGCGGCCACGGCGATTCCGGACGAACGATCCGGCTCTTCGATCCAGAAGCCGTTTCCCACGCGCCGGGTGACGACCTTGTCCGCCACCTTCACGATGGCCGAGTCGGGGAGCGTCTTCGCCTCTCCGATGGACATGACAGGCGGCGATATGACGGTGATGCCGTCGCTGGAACCCACGGGACCATACGTCCCCTCGTCATTGCGGGCTTTCACGTTGAAGTAGTACGTGCCCCCCACGGCCAGGGACAGCGGCGCCCGCGTGACTTCCGTCGCGAGCCCGGCGTTCATCCAGTTGCAGACGTCCGTCGCGCCCGGAGACGTGCCGATGGAGTACTGGTAGTTCGTGATCCCGGACTCGGGGTCGCTTGCGGAATACGTGCAGTGAAGCTGCGTGGCTGCTCCGGTGAACTCCCCGTCATCCGTCACGACTGCCCGGCCCGGCGCTGTATAGTCGAGGTCGTAGACGTCCCAGTCATCGAGAATGGCGACGCCCCAGCTGTTCTCGGATCCGCTTCCGCGCGCCTCCATCCTCAGCTCGAGGCCCACGCTACCGCGCAGCCACCCTGCCCAGCGCCAGACGAGTTCGTACCACTCTCCGTTGTCCATCACATCCCCCGGCGTATAGAACACGCCGTAGTTCACAGTTTCCCCGTCGACCCGCCAGTCCACCACCGTGTGCGTCGCTTCACCCGCGTACCCCTCAGTGTCCCAGCCATAGATGTGCCCGCGCAGGGTAAGCGCGCGGTATCCGGCGGTCATGAACGCGTACTGGTAGAGCGAGCTTCCACCGAGGCCCTGATGCCCGTAGCACCCCAGCGCTTTGCCCAGGTTGAAGGGCGCGGAAGGCGATCCGGGCGGGCCCAGCCAGTTGGGGCCAACAATCTGGCTTGCGCGGTCGCTCCACCAGCCCGGGGCGGCGTCCATCGAACCAACCGGGCCGCACAACTCAAAGCCCGGATTCACCAGATAGCCCTGTCTCGGCGGCCGGGGAGGGCTGATATCCAGGCTCCAGCCGTCCGCCGCCGCGATGCCCCACCCACCGCTTCGTCCGTCGGCCTGACACATGATCTCGACCTTGACTGTGTTGATGACCTGGCCGGTCCACTGTATCTCGCAGTTCACCCACTCCTTCTCGACCGTGCCCTTCGGATACCAGCCGCAACGCGCGACTACGCCGTCAACGGTGAGGCGGAGAAGCACCCGGCTGTCGGCTCCGTAGAAGCCCTTCGGGGTCCAGACCCAGGCGAAGCCGGCGAAAGTGATGGTGTACGTGCCAGGAGCAGCGACATTGACCGTCTGGCTGCCGGTGCCCGACCCGAGAGAGTCCAGGGCCTGAACGCCGACGGCCTTCAGGCCATTATAAGGGATGAGACCTTCCTGGCCGTTATCGGCGATAACAAGCAGGCTGCCGTTGTTGGACCAGTTCGGCCCGAGCGCCGGGCTGCCAGCCGCGCCGGCCAGTTCGAAGTCGCCATTGACCAGGCGATCCTCCGCCTCCGCTGGAAGCGGCGGCGTCAGGACAAGTAGAAGCAGCAGAAAGAGCAGAGCACGAAACGCGTATCCCATCTCGCATCCTCCCGAAGACTCAGGATAGCAGATGCCGGCCCTGCTTGCACCCGGCCTGCCCCGAAAGGACTCCTAGCGCTCCCGATGGCCGCAAACCCACACGGGCTGGGTGAGAGCCAGGCTGCCGTCGGATGCCTGGACGCGGGCCCGGACGTAGCCCTCTTCGCCCGTGAACCGGTACGCAGGCTGGAGCCCCTCGACCTCGGACAGCACTTTGCCGCCCGAGCCGATGAACCGAGTCACAAACCCGCTCCGGCTGTCCGGGCTGATGGTGAGTGAGATTCCCTCCTGCGTGCTCAGCACGTCGCTCAGTTCCACTCCGGTGGACGCGTAGAAGTCGCCCTTCTCGATTGAGTTCATCACGTCTTCGCGGGTCAGCCGGTCTGCCTTCACGACGATCCAGCCCTTGCCCGGGCCATCGGGATGCCCCTCGGTGTACCTGTGCGCGTCGTCCGAGCAGACACCCCAGATGACTTTGCCGCCCGTTAGAAGATCGTCCCATATCGCCTCAACGGGCGGACGGCCGTTTGCCGGGTCGCCTTCGTTGTTGCAGCCCGAACCCATGTTGTACACCTCGAGCAGCGCGGCGCCCTTCACCGGGCGGATGTCGTCCACCGAGAGTCCCCACATCCAGTTCGGATGGTTCACCTGCATAATGCCGCCGGCTTCGCGTATGTCGTCGGCCATCATCTGCATGGTCTCCGCGGGCGTGGCGCCGCGGCGCGAGTCGAGTTGCGCGCTGATGTTGAGTCCGCAGGTGTGCGTCTGCTGACCCAGAGGAATCGCGGCCAGTTCGGTCCCCGGAATCAGGATGAAGCTCTCGGTCTCGATGCCGTCAAGCTCAGCCGGGTCGGTCAGAATGTAATGGTCGGTGATGGACAGGAAGCTGTACCCGTGGTCGCGGTACCAGCGGGCGACTGCTTCCGGCGGCAGATTGCCATCGGACTCGGTGGAGTGGCAGTGCGTATGCCCCTTGAACCAGCGCGCACGGGCGGCAGGCTGCCCCGTCATGAGCAGGGCCGCCGCGAAAAGAGCGGGAAAGGTGCGCGAGAAGAGTGCAATTGTTGTCTCCTGTGATCCGAAGTGCGTCCCGCCATCCGAATGGTGTGTTCGGCGCGCGGAATTCTGATTCCTGTCTGTACGAAATCATTCATTATCTGCGCAAACCGGTAATACCGCGCCTGGCAGTTGACTTCCGCGACTCCGCGCCGTAAACTGCTAATAGTATCTTCATATCATCCCCAGCGACCTACCCCCTTTCTGGCAACTCCGGCGTGAGATCGGCTCAGAACGGGCAGAACTGCGACGGGGGCTGAAGGGACGTCATCTAAGGAGTACGTACACGAATGTCACTTTTCAGGACTGCATCCCTGATTCTTGCCGCCTGCGCGATCCTTGCGATAGGGCTGGCGCAGCCGGCCGGGGCACAGGAGTACCGCGCGTTCTGGGTGGACGCGTGGGGCGCGGGTTTTCTGAACCAGAGCCAGGTTGACGCGCTCCTCGGGGTCCCCGGGGTTGCGGGCAGCCTCGGCACGATCCGCGAGGCGAACTGCAACGCGGTTATCGTGCAGGTACGTCGCCGGGCCGATGTCTGCTATCCGTCCGGAATGGGCGAACCGTATTTCAGCAGCGGGCTCTCGCCGTCGAACTTCAATGCGCTGCAGGCGATGATCAACGCAGCGCACGACACTACGGGCGGGAAGAAGCGCGTAGAAGTGCACTGCTGGCTGGTCGCATTCGCGACAGGGTCATCGAGCACGACACCCCAGACGGAGAACATCTACTGGAAGCACAACATACCCGGCGTTTCGGGTGACCCGTACCCCAACACAGTCGCCGACCAGTGGACGACGCTCAGCGACTCGGGGGCTGAGACCTCCGACAAGGCGCTCGACCCGGGCCACCCGGATTGCCTGCAGTATCTGAACGACGTCGTGATGGACATGGTCAACAATTTCGACATTGACGGCATCCATTACGACTACATCCGCTTTACCGCCAACAATCAGGGGTACAACCCGACGAGCGTGGCGCGCTACAATGCGCGGTACGGGCTTACCGGGCAGCCCGCTTCCACCAACGAGCAGTTCAAGCAGTGGCGGCGCGACCAGGTAACGGCGCTGGTGCGTAAGGCCTACGCCAACATCCAGGCATCGAAGCCCTGGGTGAAGCACTCGGCCGCAGTGGTGACGTGGAACCCATCGCCGGCATCGTCCACGCGCGACGCGTTCAAGGCCACCCGGCCCTACTACGATGTGTATTCGGACTGGGACGCGTGGATGCAGGAAGGGATTCTGGACATGAGTGTCCCGATGACCTACTACAACCAGGCATCGCTTCCCACCGACTTCCTGAAATGGAGCAACTTCCAGAAGGACCGGCGCGCCAACCGGTTTAACATCGTCGGTCCGGGCATCTATCTCAACTCGCTGACGAACGCGATCAATCAGTTGAAGTCCACGCGTAACCCGTCCACCTGGAACGGCGGAATGGCGCAGGGATTCTGCGGCTACTCGTACAGGGTGCCCTACTCCGGCGGGACATGGTCGGGCTTCGCGCCGTCGCTTCTTTCTCAGGTAACACCGGCATGGGCCGATGTGCCCCAGATGCCGTGGAAGGTCTCGCCCACTGAGGGGCACATTCGCGGAACGGTGACGATTGCGGCGACCGGCAAGGCCGCCGATCACGCCATCGTAACGATGACGGGCCCCGAGAACCGCACGATGTACGTGGACGGCACGGGCTTCTATGCCTTCATTGACCTGACTCCCGGAACGTACACGCTCACGGCCACGCTCGCGGGCTATCCAAACGCGCAGAAGTCGCAGACGGTTACGCTGGGGGAGGTGACGGGGAACATGTACACGGTGGACCTGCAGCTCGGCGGCACCAGCCCCGGCGCGCCGGTCATCTCGAACGTGGCCGCATCTAACGTGACGAACAGCGGCGCAGTCATCACATGGCAGACCGATCAGGGAGCGACATCGCAGGTGGACTATGGCACCTCGACGTCCTACGGCAACTCGACCGCGCTCGACACGAACCTGGTGACGTCTCACTCGCAGACCCTGACAGGGCTTCTGCCGAAGACGCCCTACAACTTCCGCGTGAAGTCGAACAACACGAACGGAGACTCGACGTCTTCGAACTACACCTTCACGACGAGCGGCGCCCCGGCGATTTCGAATGTTCAGGTCACGAACATCCAGTCGAACAAGGCGACGATAAGCTGGTCCACTGACGTCCCGGCGGACAGCACGGTGTCGTACGGCCTGACAACGGCGTACGGGAACAACGTTTCGGACGCAGGGATGGTGACCTCGCACTCCCTCACACTGACCGGCCTGAGCGCCAACACGACCTACAACTTCAAGGTTGCGTCGCTGAACGCTTACGGCGTGGCTCAGACCGCCAATGCGACGTTCTCTACCCCCGACCCCGCAACAGAAATCGTGGTGGACAACCTCGACCCGGGCTGGGAGAACACATCGCCGAACGGCAATTCGTGGAGCGCAGGCAGTGTTGAGGCCGTGCCGAAGATCAACACGAACTACCTCTACACCGCCGGTTCCGGTTCGCTGACGGTCGGTTCCACCACCAGAAGCTGCACATGGACGGCGGATCTGCCGCGGGCGGGTTACTACGACATCTACGTGTTCTACCAGAAGGGCACCAACAGGAACGAAGCTGCGCCGTTCACGGCCTATTACGATGGGGGCAGCGTCGAGAGCATCCAGAATCAGAACGCCCCGATAGCCAACCAGGGCGGCTGGTTCGTGCTTGCCGAGAACGTTCCCTGCGCGGCGGGGACAGGGTCGTATGTGGAGCTCTCCAACCTGACGCTCGACACCAAATACGTGAGCGCGGACGCGGCGAAGTGGGTGTACAAAGGCCCGATTGACGACACCGCCCCGGTGATGGGCGTGGTCACAGACGAGAGCTACACCACCTCCACGACAACGCTCGAGGCGTCGTGGTCGGCCAGCGATCCCGAGTCGGGGATTAAGAGCTACGAGTATGCCGCAGGAACGACACCCGGGGGTACGGACCTGAAGGACTGGACGGCGAACGGCACGAGCACCTCGGTGACGATCACGGGGCTGAGCCTCACGGCCGGTTCGACGTACTACATCAGCGCGCGCGCCACCAACAACGCCGACATGACTTCGGCCGGCCGGTCATCGGCGGGCGTTGCCGTCGCGGTGGAGGTTCCGACCATAGGCGACGCAAAGAAACTCGCGGACGGAACGGCTGTGAAGCTCGCGGGCAAGAAGGTCTCGGCGGCAACGGCGGACTGGACGGCCGTTCAGGAGCCCGGCCGGAGCGCCGGGATACGGATCCCCGGAGCGTCGGGCCTGGCCGCGGGGCAGACGGTGGACCTGTTCGGCAGGCTCGCCCTGAGCGGCAACGCCGAACGGATTCTCTCGGCGCCCATGTTTGTGGCGGGCGACGAGGGAGCCGCGCCGAAGCCTCTCTTCCTCGCGCAGAGTGTGCTGCTGACAGAGCAGTTCAGCCAGCACACCCCGGGCATCTTCGGGGGTGTCGGGCTGTCGAATCAGGGGCTTCTCGTCTCGCTGGCGGGCAGGGTATTGACGGTTACGGCCGAAGGCTTCCTGCTGGATGACGGCTCGGGCTGCGTTTGCCCCGACGGAACCGGAATCAAGGTTCTTGCTCCGGGCGTGCCCGCCCAACTGCAGGGAACCTGGCAGAAGGTCACCGGCATCGCGAGCTGCTACGAGGAGAACGGGCAGATATTCCCTCAGGTGTTCATCACAAGTCTGGCCACTCTGAACTAGCCGGACAGGGGGAATCTCGCAGATACTGCGCGGGCCGGGGAAACCCGGCCCGCTTTTTTGGCGTTGTCAGTTCGGACGGCGCAGGTGAGCCGCGAAGAGAGCTAAGGCTGTCTGTTCTGCGAGGACACCGCGGGATGGAACAGCTCGGCGCGCGCCTCGGGCGGCAGCAGACCGTGCGCCTGACAGCGGCGCAGGTATTCTGAGAGTCCCGCAAGCTCGCGCTCGCCGAGGTCGTAGACCATGATCTCCGAAAGATAGGCGCGCACGACCGATTCCGGAAGCCCCATCTCCGGGGCGGTCTCAGCGGTGATCGCGTCTATCTCCCGCAGCCCCGCGCTCCGGGCATCCAGCAAAATGCGGACATCGCGCTCATCCACCGCGCTTCTCCTGGCCGCCCACACGGCAAAGACGAAAGGCAGGCCGGTGAGGCTCTTCCACGCCTCGCCCAGATCGAGGACAAACGGGGTGTCCGGGGCAATCGTCATGGCGTTGTTGCCGATGAGCAGGCATGCGTCAGCTTGCTGAAGCATGGCATCCGGGCTAGGGTCGGCCCGGACGAACTCGGGGGCATTGCCGTAAACATCGGCCAGAATCACCCGCGTGAGCGCCGCGCCGGTCAGCGAACTCGTGTCCAGCGCAACGCGGCGTATCTGGCCGAAAGGCGCGTTGCTGAAGAGCATCACGCTCGTGACCGGCCCGTCGGTGGCGATGGAGATACCGGGCACGATGACCAGCCCCGTGCTTCGCAGCGCCTCGAAGCTGGAGACGGCGGCGATATCACACGTGCCGTTCTCGAGCCGGCGCGCGAGATCGGACGGAACGGTGTAGATCAGCTCGTATCCGGGCGGGACATCGCGCTCGATGGAGCGGATGAGCGGCCGCACGTTGAGATAGGGAAGGCAACCGAGCACCGTACGCTTCACTAGAGAATCACCAGCACATCCACAAGGGTGAGCACGAAAAGCGAGACGCTGACGATTCCGTTCAGCGTAAAGAATGCCGTGTTGACCCTGCTCTTGTCCCGAGGCGAAACCAGGCTGTGCTCCCACACAAGAAAGAGCGCGACAAGGAACACAGCGAACATGTAGATGAGCCCCAGATTCGCAGCCTTGCCGAACCAGACCAGAAGCGCCACCATCAGCGCGTGCAGCACTCTTGATACAGCAAGCGCGTTCGCCTCGCCGATGCTGGCCGGAAGGGAAAACAGCCCGTGCTCTTTGTCGAACCCGGTGTCCTGCAGGGAGTAGATGATATCGAACCCCGCGGTCCACGCGAGCACCGACGCGGCCAGAATGAGGCTCGGGAAGCCGATCTCGGCCCGCACCGCCACCCACGCGCCGACCGGCGCGATGGCGAGGGCGAGGCCAAGAATGGCATGGCTCAGCACGGTGAAGCGTTTGGTGTAGGAGTATCCGAGGACGATGGCGAGCGCGACGGGGGCAAGCATGAGCGCCAGACGGTTGATCTGCCAGGCGGCCCAAAGGAACAGGGCGCACGAAGCGAGCAGCAGCGCCCACGCCTGAGCCGTGCTGACCGCGCCCGTCACAAGCTCGCGTTTCGCTGTGCGGGGGTTTGCGCGGTCGAACTCGACGTCTGCGATGCGGTTGAACGTCATCGCGGCGGTGCGCGCGCCGACCATGGCCGCCAGAATGAGCAGGATGATGCGGCTGGAGGGAATGCCGCCGGCGGCGACAACGGCGGACATGAAGGCGAACGGCAGCGCGAACACGGTGTGCTCGAACTTGACAAGGCTTGCGAGCCGGGCCAGAGGCAAAGCTACTCCTGTTCCCCCCACCCCTTTACGAGATGCTGCTCGACTCCGAGCGCCTGCAGCATGCGCGCGACAACGAAGCTCACCAGATCGTCCACGGTGCGCGGCCTGTGATAGAACCCGGGCGCGGCCGGCATCACGACGGCCCCGGCCTCCTGAAGCTCGAGCATATTTCGCAGATGAATGGCCGAAAGCGGCGTCTCGCGGGTAACGAGGACGAGTCTGCGGCGCTCTTTGAGGCAGACATCGGCGATTCGGGCGGTGAGATCGGTCGAGACCCCGCTCGCGATTCGCCCGAGCGTGCCCATGGAGCAGGGGACGATGACCAGGCCGTCGTACCGGTACGACCCGCTGGAAGGGGGCGCGGACATGTCCGCCGCGCCCATCAGCGACACGCGGGGGGCGTAATCGCCGAGGCCGAGGTCGCGCGCGGGGTCGAAGCCCCTCAGACCCAGCTCGTGCTCGGCGACTGCAAGGGCGTTGTCGCTGAATGTGAGCCAGATGCGGTCCCATATCCGGACCGCTTCCTGAAGGAAGCGCACCGCGTAGATGGCGCCGCTCGCCCCGGTGATGGAAACCGCAAGGCGGCGCTCGGTACAGGATGGATGGTTCTCCGGCATACCGCCGGGGATTGTAGCACGCTTCCGGGCGGGGGCGCATATGAAAGCCGCGCGCCGGGCGGCACTGTAGCCCAAAAGGCCTGATGTGGGTAAGAATAGGTGTCAGCCGGCTGTGGCCGGGCTGCGAGAAAGGTTGCCAGATGCGTTTGAGAAGACTTCCCATCATAGCCTGCCTGCTGCTGATGGCCGCCGCCGCGGCCGGGGGCGCCGGCGCCCCGGATATCCGCGAGACAAAACTGCCGAACGGGCTGACGATTCTGACGAAAGAAGTGCGCGTCGCGCCGGTAGTGTCGGTGAACATTTTCTACGGCGTGGGTTCGCGCAACGAACGGACGGGCATAACCGGGGCCTCGCACCTGCTTGAGCATATGATGTTCAAGGGCAGCAAGAATTACCCGAAGGGTCAGTTGGAAGAGCTGATCCGCGAGCGTGGAGGTGTTTCGAACGCGGCGACCTGGACTGATTTCACCTACTACTGGGAGCTTCTGCAGAGCGACTATCTGGAACTCGCCCTGAAACTGGAAGCCGACCGCATGCGGGGAGCGCTGTTCGACCCGAAGGATCTCGCCTCCGAGATGACGGTAGTGCGCTCGGAACTGGAGGGCAACGAGAACAGCCCCGACACGCTGCTCTGGAACCTGGTCAACGCCACGGCCTTCACCGCGCACCCCTATCAGTGGCCGGTCATCGGCTGGCGGCCAGACGTTGAGGGGATGACGCGGGACGACATCTACGGCTACTACCAGAGCCACTACGGCCCCAACAACGCAACCGTCGTGATTGTGGGCGACATTGACACCGCGCAGGCAGTGGCGCTCGTGCGGAAGCATTTCGGGGCGATCAAGCCGATACCGCAGCCGCGCAAGGTGCACACTCAGGAGCCTCTCCAGAGAGGACTGCGCCGCGCGCATCTGACGCTGGCCGGGTCTTCGGACCGCGTGCTGATGGGGTGGAAGATTCCGTCGGGCTCGCACCCGGACAACTACGCGCTCGACCTGCTGGAGCAGGTGCTCTCCGGAGGGCGCTCGAGCCGCCTGTATCAGGCTCTCGTCGAGACGGGACTGGCGACGGACGCTTACGCATATTCGGCCAGCAAGACCGACCCGTCGCTCTTCTACATGGGCGCGACCGCGCAGGAAGGCCGCTCGCACGAAGAGCTGGAAAAGGCGCTTCTGGCGGAGGCCGCGAAGATCCGGGCCGAGCCGCCATCCGAAGAGGAACTGGCGCGGGCGAAGCGGCAGATCGAAGCGTCGTTCGTGTTTTCGAACGACGACGTGCGCAGCCAGGCGCAGCTTATAGGGCACTTCGCGCACACAGTCGGACTGAAAAAACTGGCGGAGTACATCCCGTCTATTCAGAAGACAACAGCGGAGCATGTGCGGAAGGCGGCGGTGCGGTATCTCGTGGACGAGACGCGCACGGTCGGCATGTTCACGCCGAGCGGCCCTTCGGCGGCGGCCGCGGGCGGAGGCGGTCCCGCGGAGTCCGTGCAGGTTGAGCGCGAGCGCTGGAGCACGGAGGGATGGCCGCACTACCGGCCGGCTACTGCGAATGCCGCCGGGGCGGTCGGCTCCGCGGCGAAGCCCACCCCGGCCAAACCTGCGCCGAAAGCAAAGACGGCGGCTACGGCGCCTGCCCCACGTCAGCGGCTGATGAAGCCGGTCCGCACGGTGCTCGGCAACGGCATCACGCTGATCGTGCTGAGCAACCCCGCCAACCCGTCCATCAGCATAGGCGGAAGCCTGCGGGCGGGATCGTGGGCGGACGCCCCCGGCAAGCAGGGCACGGCTTCGTTTGCGGCAGCAATGCTGAAGCGGGGAACCACAACCCTGAACAGCCTGGCCTCCGCCACGGCGGTGGAGGAGATGGGGGCGTCGGTGAGCTTCAGCGCGGGCCTCGAAAACACGGGAATCGGCGGCCGATGCCTGAGCCGGGACTTCGAGAAGTGGCTGGCGCTGTTCGCGGACGCGCTGAAGGACCCGGCGTTCGCGCCCGAAGAGCTCGAGAAGCTGCGCAGGCAGGAGCTTTCATCGCTGGCGCAGGAGCGTGAGTCGCCCGAGAACCTTGCCGAGCGTGCGCTGATGAACCGGCTCTATCCGGCGGCCCATCCGTACCATCCGGGCACGATAGAAGAGAACGAGAAGTCGTACCGCGCGATTGGAGCCAGCGATCTGGAGGCGTTTCACAGCAAGCGCATGGGGCCGCGGGGGATGATCCTGACGGTGGTAGGCGACATCGAGCCGGCGCGCTGCCGCGAACTCGTGGAGAAGGCGCTCGGCGGCTGGCGCGCTCAGAGCGACACATCCAGAGCGGCGATTGCGCAGGTGAAAGCGGCAGGCCCGGGCTTCGAGTACATCCGTGTGCCGGACAAGACCGAGACGACGGTCGCCTACGGGTGGCCCTCGGCGCTGAAGCGCTCGAGCCCGGACTACTACGCGGCGGCGGTGATGAACGACATCCTGGGCGGGAGCGTTCTTTCGAGCAGGCTGGGCAAGAAGATTCGAGCGCAACTCGGGCTCGTGTACGACGTGAGCACTGGTTTCCGGGCTTCGCTGGGAGCGGGCCCGTGGACGGCCGCTCTCGGCACCAACCCGAAGAGCGCGGCGCGCGCGGTTCAGGAACTCGAGAAAGAGATCGAGCGCATGAAGACCGCCGGTCCGACGGCGGAAGAAGTGCGGCAGGCAAGGCAGTACATAACGGGGGTGCTGTCGCTGCGGCTGGCGACCAACGCCGGAATCGCATCGTTCCTGCACTCCGCCGAGTTTCACGGTCTGGGGCTGGATTACCTGAACCAGTTCCGGACGCTCTACGGAAAGGTGACGCAGGCCGAGGTGCGTGAGGCGGCAAAGGCGCATCTCCATCCGGAGGGCGCGACGCTGGTTGTGGCAGGCCCGGACGAGAGGTTTTCCGACGTCAGAAGCAATGCGCCCAAAGACAGCAAACAGCCATAGCGTTTCGCCTGCTGGCCGTACTGGTGCTTCAGGAAGCATACTGGGGCGACGGCGTTTTGCGTTGCAGCCGATGGAACTGACGAATGCTCGAGATAACGCCTGCCGGTGACAACCAGAACTGCATCGAGGCGCGCGGAGAGATGGACGCTCGCGGGTCGGCTCGCCTGCGCGAGGAGATCGCGCGGTTCTTCGAGAGCGGCCGCGGCGATCTGCATCTGCGGCTGCAGGGCGTCGAATTCATTGATTCGACGGGGGTCGAGGTGCTGCTTGAAGCCGCGGAGATGGCGCGCGCATCTTGCCGGAGCGTGACGCTGGTGCAGCCGAGCCAGCAGGTTGCCGCCGTTCTTTCGGCCGGAGGATACGGCACGTTGTTCGGCTATGACTACTGCGGGAGCGAGGAAGCGCCGCCGCCCTCCGAGCCGCTTGTGGACGATACGCTGGTGACGGAGACGTTCGAGGCGGAGGGGCGCGCGGAGAACATCGCACCGCTGCGCCGCGGCGTGGAGCGCTTCGCGCGGCACATGCCGTTCACGGGCCAGGAGATGGACGATATCAATCTCGCGGTGGGCGAGGCGACTGCGAACGCTCTGCGGTACGGGTGCAGGACAGGCCGGGAGCACATCCGCATAACATGCACGCGGTGCGGGCGCAGATTCGGCGTGGAGATATCCGACGCCGGAGAAGGTTTCGACCCGGAGCGCCTGCCGGTTGTGGACGCCGGCCATATGGCCGAAGGAGGCCGCGGCGTCCATTTTATGCGCTGCATGATGGACGAGGTGCACTTCCGGTTCGGGAACGGAACGACGGTGGAGATGGTGAAGTTCACCCGCGAGCAGCCGGACCGCGAGGATACTGACTGATCGGCCACGAAACAGACTCGCGGCCTGCACATACATATAGATACAGGCTGGCGGCGCGCGGCGTGCCCCGGCCACTTTCGGAGCCAGACACTTGCCTGAGATAACACGCAACACTTCTCTCATCATGGCGTTCCTTCTGGGAGCCCTTCACGTGCTCGAGCCAGCGCACGGGCGCAGCATCGTGCATGCGCTTATCGTGGGTTCGCGGGGCAGCCGGTCGGACGTGTTGCGCTTCGGCGCGGCGGTTGTTTTCTCGCACCTGGGCGTGGCGGCGGTTCTTGCGGCGGCGGCGTGGTTCATAGGCGAGCATGTGGGCGGGGTTCTCGCGCCGATCTTCAAGGTGGCGGGAGCCGTCATCACGCTGGCGATCGGGGCGCTGATGCTCACGTGCGGCGTGGGCCAGCACACGACCTGCATGCACAAGCATCGGGGGATCGAGCAGCAGCCTGACCCGGCACACGAAGAAGCTCACGCGGCGCATATGCTGCAGGCGCACATAACCAGCCCGACGGTGCTGGGCGTGACGGGCGGGCTGATACCCTGCCAGGGAACGATTGCTCTGATCACGTACGCGCTCGGGGCGGGCAACCTCAAGGAAGCCGTGCCGCTTCTGCTCGCGTTTGCCGCCGGGCTCGGGGCGTGCCTGGTGGCGGTGGGCATGGTGACTGTGGCGAGCAAGACGAAGGCGGGCGCGGTATCGGAGCGTCTGGGGCACTCGCGCGCGCTGGCGCTGGCGCCGGGGGCGCTCGTTGCGGTGATGGGGCTGGTGGCGCTGGTCTTTTCGATACAGGAGTTCGGCGGCCCGGCGCACTGAGGTGCGCCATGCGCAACCCGCGATTATCTGATAGTATGCACTTGAGGCTGTCTTCCCTCTGGACAGTCAAAGGGAGCAAACAAATGGCAATACGCCGAATGTTATTCGCTGTGCTGTGCCCGCTGCTGATTGGCGGATGCGCCCTGGTGACGGACCCGGCGCCAAAGCCCGAGGGGCGGGTGCAGACGCCAGTGCAGCAGCCGCGGAGTGCACCCCAGCGGGCGCCGCAGGTAGCCGTTGACGCCGAGAAGGCGTTCACGCAGAAGATCCTGAAGGCAGCGGCCACCAACGGTGTCATCACCAAGGCGGCGATGCGGGATGGCAGCGAGCTGGGCGTGGTTCTGGGAAAGAGCGTGAAACTCGACGACATCAAGCCGCTGATGGTGTCACTGCTGAAGCAGATGCGGGTGTCGTTCCCCAACAGGGACCTGACCATTCGGGCGTACGCGCCCAATGGCGAGCGGATGGCGACGATGAACTACGACAACAGCGCGCCAGCCGGCCAGAACGTGACCTACGATACTGCTGGTTTCTAGACCAGGAAAGGGACGAAGATGACAGAGAGATTCGGACTTGACGATGACGCTGACGTAGAAGACTTCATGACGCGTTTCTCCGACCCGGACACCTACGTGGAGCCGGAGGAGGCGACTCAGCGGTTCGGCCGTTATCTGGACGGAGGGGATCCGGATGTGCGGCGAGCTGCCAGCGCGGCACTGTCGCAGCTTGATGACGAGCAGTTCGAGCGAGCGGCCCGCAGCATGAACGACGACGACCGCGCGGGGTTCGCCGGCGGGCTTCTTGATAAACTGGGCCAGAGCGGGCTGGACATTGGTTCGATCCTGGGAACGCTGGGGCTGTCTTCGGGCGACCCGCGCAGCATGGGCCCGGATGAGCTGAGCAAGCTGGCGGGGTATGCCCGCAAGACGGCGCCGAGGGCGCTGCGGGAGACCGCTGAAGAGCAGCCGGCGTTTATGAAGGCCCTTGGCAACCCGCTTGTGATGGGCGCGCTCGGCATGCTGGCGGCGAGGTATCTGAGCAAGCGCAACAGATAGGCGTCTTGCGGCATTGAGCACGCGAAGCCCCGGGCAGCGAGTCCGGGGCTTCTTTTTTGGCCTCAGACGTCCGGCCAGAAAGACGCCAGCCGGCGGATGGCGGCGAGCTTGTCGGCGTTGCCCAACTTCGACGACTCGATGGCGTGCTTGAGGGTTGCGACGGTGGCGTCGTAGAGCGGGCGGTCCACCGGGTGCGGGATGCCGTCCTTGCCGCCGTGCGCGAAGGAGTAGACCGCCGGGTCGCGCCAGCTCGGCTTCGCGCCGTGCACGAGCTCCGCAACCAGCACCAGCGCGCGCAGGGCCTTCGGGCCCATCCCCTTCACCAGCAGAAGGTCCTCGAAGCCGGACGGCTGCGACTCGTAGGCCTGAAGCAGGGTCTTTTGGAAACCGCGCGGCGACAGGTCTTCGGCCGATATCCAGTGATGCCCGGGCAGGGCGAGGGACTCGGCGCCTGCCAGCTCGGCGCTCAGCGGGCGCGGCCCCTCGCGGACGACCTGGGTCACCGCCAGCCGAGACGCCTCCGAGTCCGCCGCCACCATATTGAGCGCGCTCTTCTCTTGCGACTGGCTGGCGATGCCCGAGTGCGGCTCGTTGACGAAGGACGGCATCCGCGGCGAGAACCAGTGATACCGCCGGGCATAGCTGGTGGCATCGTTCATGCCCTGCTGCACCACACCCCACGCGCCGGAGCGGGTGAAGCAGAACACGTGATGGTAGAGCTGATAGCCATCCTGCAGAGCAGTGTTGTCCACCTTTGCCGACAGCCTGCTGGCTTTCACGAGCGATTCCGCGTCAAACGACACAGCGGCGGCATCGGCCAGCGAGCGAATCTGATCGGGCGTCTTGCGGGATGCGCCGCCTTTGCCTCCAGCAACGAAGAAGCCCAGGTCGTTTTCGCGGCCCTTGATGCCCTCCTTCAGCGCTCCGCATGCGGTGGTGGTGACGCCGGAGGAGTGCCAGTCGAAGCCCAGCACGCAGCCGAACGCCTGGAACCAGCGCGGGTCGGAGAGCTTCTCGAGCAGAGTCTCCGGACCGTACTCGCCGGCGATCATCTCGGCCACGCACCCCGCCAGCCCGACCATCCTTTCGAACAGCCATCGCGGCGCTTTTCCGCTGTGCAGGGGCAGGTTCGCAACACCAGTGCGCATCAGGTTTGTAGCTCGGCGGTCATGACAGTGAGGAATTCCACGCGGCATGCGCGGTGTCCTCTGCCCGATTGCCCGTACCTACTCGAGCACGACTTCGGCGCGCACAAACCCGGCCCGGTCGTGCCGCGCGGTCACGCGGACTGTCTGCCCAGGCTTTGCACGCAACACCCACTGCGCCTTCAGGCGCTCGTCGGTTGCGTCGGCAGCTCCGCCGTAAGGCGAAACGTTCTTGTACGCACGTCCCTCGAGCTGGCCCACCTCCTCGCGCAGCTTGCCGGTCTCCAGTGTCGCTCCTTCCGGGAGTTCAATCTCGACCACAACCTCTCGCGCGGCCTTGCGATCCAGCGCCTGCTTCGTCACGTACGTCGGCAGCCATCCCGTGTTGCTGACAACGAGCCGCACGAGATATGCGCCGCCGCCCAGCGATTGCGCCTCCAAGCGGTCGAGCTCCAGCTTCGGCGAGATGAGGCAGTGCCAGACGAGCCACTTCGGAAACTTCGATATCTCACGCTCAAGGAGGTGCGGCGGAGGATTGCGGAAGGCGTAGAACATATCCCATCCGCCGAGTTCGATATCGCCGAGCTGCGGATGCTTGAACGGGTACCAGTCCACGAAGGCTTTGCCCTCGAGCGTCTCGTCGCTCCACTTCAGCATCTTCAGGTCGTCCTCGAACGGGTGCTCGCGCCACCAGTCTATGAGCTTGAACTCCTCGATGCCCGCCTCGCGCTGAGGCGACCAGATCTCCACCGTCCACGCAAACACGCCCCTGTGGTCGTAGAGCCAGTCGTCGGAAACGCCGGTGATCACCTCCTTCGGGTGATACCGGAAATCGTGATAGACGGACACATTGGGATATCCCGTAAGTTCGGTGCCTTTGTCGCCGATCTTCCTGTACGTCCACAAATCCTCGGCCGGAAACGTATCGTCATCCTGGGTGCCGTACGGGCGCAGAATCGCGCCGGCGTACGTGTGAAACGCGATGCCGCCGGTGATGTTCGGGTGATTGGCTGTGAATGCCACCTGCGCGCGCACCTCCGGCTCGCTCGTGGGATACGGGCCGGCGCCGTTCTGCTCATGCTCCGTGCGCCAGTGCGAGGGGAAGTTGCGGTTCAGATCGAGGCGTTCTTTGTTCGGCTGCATGCGAACGGTGATGCCGTCCCAGTTGTCGAGCTTGCCCTCCGGGAGAATGCGGTAGTACGTGCCGCCCGTTTCGGTGGGGTCGCGGCGCACCATCAGCCGCGGCTCTTCGGGGTGCGCCTTCCACGGCCCGTTCGGGTCTTTGATGCGCATCGATAGAAACCGCCCGTCGCCGTCGAGGTCTTCGCGCCGCAAGCCCTCGATGGGCTCCTCGTCGTAAGGATACGGGCGAGTGCTGGAGCGCAGAAACCTGGGCCGGTCCGACAGGAAGACCTCGGGCCCGTCGGGGTTGACGCGCGGGATGACGTAGAACGCCCGGGTATCGAGGCAGCGCGTGATGTCAGGGTCCGTTCCGTAACCTTTGAGCAGCGTCCTGATGAAGAAGAGACACGCCATGGATGCGGACACTTCGGTGGCGTGAATGTTGCCGTCCACCTCGAGGGCGGGCTTCTCGCTGTCGGGGCCCGTGGCGAAACGGGTGATGACCGCGCACCAGATGTCGCGCCCTTCGTGGCTCTTCCCGATGGACTCCAGCTTCATAAGGTCCGGGCGCTCGGCCGCCAGGGCGAAGAGCTGTTCGGTCAGTTCGGCGTAGCGGTAGTAGGTGTCGAATCGCAGGTTCTCGGGCATGGTCTCCTCCTGAGGGTTTCAACTGCCCGCTTCGCGAAAGTGCCCCATCTGCCCTGCCAGACATCCGGCAGCCCGCGCCGCTCTCCGTGCATCAGCTATAATCCGCTCTGTTGACTAAGCCATCCGGCACTGGGAGAGAGGTACTATCTGATGAGTGACAGCTTTGGCGCGCGCCGCACGATGGCCGTTGGAGGGAAAGACTACCACATCCACAGCCTCGAAGCCCTGCAGAGCGCCGGCGCAAGGCTGGAGCGCCTCCCCTACTGCCTTCGCATTCTGCTGGAGAACCTGCTGAGGCACGAGGACGGCGTCACCGTCACGGAAAGCGACATCCGCGCGCTCGTGGACTGGGACCCCGCCGCAGTTCCGGCAAAGGAGATCTGCTTCTCGCCCGCGCGGGTGCTTCTGCAGGACTTCACAGGCGTTCCCTGCGTGGTGGACCTTGCGGCCATGCGCGACGCGATGGCGCGGATGGGCGGCGACCCCGCGAAGATTGATCCGCTGCAGCCCGTGGAACTGGTGATAGACCATTCGGTGCAGATGGACGAGTTCGGCAGCCCGGACGCTCTGGGGCGCAACGTGCAGATCGAGTTCGAGCGCAATCGCGAGCGCTATCAGTTTCTGAAATGGGGGCAGCAGGCGTTCGGCAACTTCCGGGTGGTGCCCCCGAGCACGGGCATCGTGCACCAGGTCAATCTGGAGTATCTGGCCCGGGTGGTCTTCTCGACGCCGCGGGACGGCTCAGCCCCCCTCGCCTACCCCGACACAGTCGTCGGCACCGACTCTCACACAACGATGATCAACGGCCTGGGCGTGCTCGGATGGGGCGTCGGCGGCATCGAAGCCGAGGCGGCCATGCTCGGTCAGCCCATCTCGATGCTGATTCCGCAGGTTGTGGGCTTCCGGCTCTCGGGCCGTCTGCGCGAGGGCGTGACCGCCACCGATCTGGTGCTGACGGTGACGCAGATGCTGCGCGCTAAGGGCGTGGTGGGCAAGTTCGTGGAGTTCTTCGGCCCCGGGCTGGCATCGCTGCCGCTCGCCGACCGGGCGACACTCGCGAATATGGCCCCGGAATACGGCGCGACCTGCGGCATCTTCCCGGTAGACGGCGAGACGCTCGCATATCTCAGGGCAACGGGGCGCCCGGACGAGCAGGTCGCGCTCATCGAGGCGTATATGAAGGAGCAGGGGCTGTTCCATACGCCGGAGACGCCGCCCGCCCTCTATTCGGATGTTGTGGAACTGGATATGGGGAGCGTGGAGGCGAGCATCGCCGGGCCGCGCCGCCCGCAGGACAGAATCCCGCTGCCGCAAGCCCGCGAAGCATTCCGCGCGGCGCTGCCGCAACTGGCAGGGCCAGCAGGCGACAGGGACGCCGGAAAGCAGATCCCGGTGACTCTGGAGGGGCAGGAGCATACGCTTTCTCACGGCAGCATTGTCATTGCCGCCATCACGAGCTGCACGAACACGTCGAACCCGTCAGTGATGCTGGCAGCGGGGCTGCTGGCGAAGAAGGCCGTGGAGCGCGGCCTGCGGACGAAACCCTGGGTCAAGACGACGCTTGCTCCCGGCTCGCGGGTGGTTACGGAGTATCTCAGGCGCTCGGGGCTGGATACGTATCTGGACGCGCTGCGGTTCAACAACGCGGGATACGGGTGCGCAAGCTGCATCGGCAACTCCGGCCCACTGCCGGAGCCGGTCTCGAAGGCCATCGCGGATGGCAGTCTCGTCGCCTGCTCGGTGCTCTCCGGCAACCGGAACTTCGAGGGGCGCATCAGCCCGGAGGTCCGCGCGAACTATCTGATGTCGCCTCCACTGGTGGTTGCCTTTGCGCTTGCCGGGCGCATTGACATAGACCTGACAACCGAACCGCTCGGCACGGACGGCGACGGTCAGCCGGTGTATCTGCGGGACCTCTGGCCGGGACGCGACGAGATCCGGGCGGCCGAGAACGCGATTTCGAGCGGCATGTTCCGCGAGACCTACGCGCAGATATTCGAGGGCGACGAGAACTGGAGAGGCATCGCGGCGCCGCGGGGAGCGCTGTTCGAGTGGGACCCGGAATCGAGCTACGTGCGCAACCCGCCGTACTTCGACGCCATGCCCGTGGCGCCTCCTGACAGCACGGCGGACATCGCTGGCGCTCGCGCGCTGGCCTATCTGGGCGACAGCATCACGACCGACCATATATCGCCCGCGGGCTCGATACGGGCCGCCTCTCCCGCGGGAGCCTATCTGATGGAGCGCGGAGTTCAGCCGGGCGGGTTCAACTCGTACGGTTCGAGGCGGGGGAATCACGAGGTGATGGTTCGGGGCACGTTCGCCAACGTGCGCATCCGCAACAGGCTGGCGCCAGGCACGGAGGGCGGCTTCACGACGCACATTCCGTCGGGCGAGGTGATGACCATCTACGACGCCGCCGCCCGCTACGCAGCGGAAGGCGCCCCTCTGATCGTGCTGGCGGGAAAAGAATACGGTTCGGGATCGAGCCGGGACTGGGCCGCGAAGGGGCCGTATCTGCAGGGCGTGGGGGCGGTGCTGGCGGAAAGCTACGAGCGCATCCACCGCTCCAACCTGATCGGGATGGGCATCGTTCCGCTGCAGTTTCAGCCGGGCGAGAGCGCTGAGTCGCTGGGGCTGACCGGGCAGGAGGAGTTCGACATCGTCGGGCTCTCAGAAGGGCTCGCGGCGGGCTTCGCTTCCGGACGCACGGTGCGCGTGCGGGCGAAGGCGGCGGACGCGGTGCGCGAGTTCACGGCAACCGCCCGCATTGACACGCCGAAAGAAGCCGACTACTACCGGCACGGCGGCATACTGCAGTACGTGCTGAGGCAGCTTCTGGGCGGCGGCTGACGCGGGAACGCGAGTCAGGCGGCCCGGCCGCCGGCTGCGCCGGACGGCTGGCAGAGAGCGATCGCGAGCACCTCGTCCATGTGCGAAACCATGCGCAGGTCCATTTCGGACAGCACGTGCCCCGGAATGTCCTCGAGGTCCTTTTCGTTTTCTTTCGGGAAAATGACCGTACGTATGCCGGCTCGGTGAGCAGCCAGGGCTTTTTCCTTGAGGCCGCCGATGGGCAGTATCCGTCCGCGCAGGGTGATCTCTCCCGTCATGGCCACATCCTTGCGGACGCAGCGGCTGGTGAGCGCTGAAGCAAGCGCGGTGGCCATGGTGATGCCCGCCGAAGGGCCGTCCTTGGGGATGCCGCCGGCGGGAACGTGAATGTGAATGTCGGTGCGCGCCTGGAAGCTCTCGTCAATCCCCAGAAGAGCCGCCTTCGAGCGGACGTACGTGAGCGCCGCCTGAGCGGACTCTTTCATCACGTCGCCAAGCTGCCCGGTCAGGATGAGCCCCGGCTTTTCGCTGGCCACCAGTCCGACCTCGACCGTAATGATGTCGCCGCCGAACTCGGTGTAAGCCAGGCCGGTCGCAGTCGCAACCTCGTCGGCCTCCTCGGCCTTGCCGTACTGGTAGCGCCGCTGACCCAGGTACTTGTACACGTCTCTGGCGCGGACGATGACGCGGGACTTTCGGCCGGCGGCGATCATTCTGGCGACCTTGCGGCAGATGGAGGCGATTTCGCGCTCGAGGTTTCTGACGCCCGCTTCGCGGGTGAACTCGCGGATGATGCACAGGAGAGCATCATCGTCGAACTGCAGCTTCGAGCGGGTGATTCCGTGCTGCTTGAGCTGCTTGGGCACGAGGAAGCTCTTTGCAATCTGAAGCTTGTCGTCCTCGATGTAGCCCGCGAACGGGATCACTTCCATGCGGTCGCGCAGCGCGGGCGGCACGGTATCGAGCACGTTCGCGGTGGTGATGAACATCACGTCGCGCAGGTCGAATGGAACTTCGAGATAGTGATCGCTGAAGCTGTCATTCTGCTCGGGATCGAGCGCTTCCAGAAGCGCCGCGGAAGGGTCTCCCCGGAAGTCGGCGCCGATCTTGTCTATCTCGTCGAGCATGAAGACGGGATTGCGCGACCCGGCCTGCTTGATGCCCTGAATAATGCGCCCGGGCAGCGCGCCGACATACGTGCGCCTGTGTCCGCGCACCTCGGCCTCGTCCCGGACCCCGCCCAGCGAAATGCGTATGAACTTGCGCCCGAGCGCGCGCGCGATGGACTTGCCGATGGAGGTCTTGCCTACTCCGGGAGGGCCGGCAAAGCATAGGATGGGCCCTTTGAGGCGCCCCGCCAGCTTGCGCACCGCCAGGAATTCGAGAATCCGCTCTTTCGGTTTTGCGAGACCGTAGTGGTCCTCATCCAGAATCTCCTGGGCCTTGTCCACGTCCAGCCGATCCTCGGTGGCCTCATTCCACGGCAGCCCTATTAGCCAGTCGAGGTACGTGCGGATGACGACGCCCTCCGGCGCGGCATAGGGCATCTTCTCAAGCCGGTCCACCTCTTTTTCCGCGCGTGCCTCGACATCCTCGGGCATCTTTGCCAGAGCGATTTTCGCGCGGTACTCCTCGATTTCGGTTGTGCGCTCATCGGCCTCGCCCAGCTCCTGCTGGATGGCCTTCATCTGTTCGCGGAGGAAGAACTCGCGCTGCGAGTCGCCCATCTCCTTCTCGACGCGAGAGCGGATGGTGCGCTGAATCTCGACGATCTCAAGTTCTTTCTTGAGAATGACCGACAGCTTCTCGAGCCGCTCCTGCACGGGCAGGGTTTCGAGAAGCTCCTGCTTTTCGTCCACCCTGAGGGCAAGATACGGGATGATGCTGTCGGCGAGTTTGCCCGGCTCGTCTATGTTGATGACGTTGATCAGCACTTCCGGCGGGATGTTGCGGCCGTTGTTGACGAGCTGGTCGAACTGCCCCGTTACGCTGCGCATGAGGGCTTCCAGGTCGAGCGAATGAGACTCCTCGGAGGGCAGTGGACGGGCTCGCACCTTGAAGTACGGCTCCACTCCCAGGTACTCCGTCACCTGCACGCGGGCTATGCCCTCGAGCATTACGCGAACGGTGCCATCGGGAATCTTGAGAATCTGGATGACCTCGGCGACCAGTCCGACGGTGTACAGATCGCCGGGTTCGGGGTCCTCCACCGTCATTTCGCGCTGAGCGACGAGCAGGATGTAGCGGTTGCGCGCCATGGCCTCGTCGAGCGACCGAACCGACTTGTCGCGCCCGACAAAGAGCGGGAACAGCATGTGCGGGAAGTAGACGTTGTCGCGCAGCGCAAGCAGCGGCAGCACGCGCGGCAGGCGGCGCGAGCCTGCTGTCTCCGCCGGTTCCTTCTTCGTCCTGTCAGATTTCTTTCGTTCGGCCATTGTGTGTGGCTGCCAGGCCTTTCCGTCTTTTCAACGATGCGCGGCCCGCCGGGCTTTCAGCTAGCCTGCCGGAGCTGGTCCGCGGTATAGATGTCCGGATCTCTGCGCTCGCGGACCGTCTCCCCGGTCACGACACAGCGCTTGATGCCGCTCAGCGAGGGGATCTCGTACATGATGTTGAGCATCACCTCTTCGATTATGGTGCGAAGGGCCCGGGCCCCCACCCCGCGCGTGAAGGCTTCGGCGGCAATGGCGTGGAGCGCATCCTCGGTGAAGACAAGCTCGACCCCGTCGAGGTCGAAGAACTTCTGGTACTGCTTCACGAGCGAGTTCTTCGGCTCGACCAGAATCCGCACCAGCGCCTCTTCGTCCAAACCACCCAGCGTGGCGACAACCGGAAGCCTGCCTATGAACTCGGGAATCAGCCCGTATTTCAACAGGTCGTCCGGCATAACGTGCGCAAGCACTTCGCCGATGTCCCTGTCCTTCTTCGACTCGACAGACGCGCGGAAGCCCAGGGATGTGTCACCGAGACGGCGCTCGATGATGCTCTCGAGCCCATCGAACGCGCCTCCGCAGATGAAGAGGATATTCGACGTGTCGAGCTGCACATAGTCCTGCTGCGGATGCTTGCGTCCGCCCTGCGGAGGAACGTTCGCCACAGTCCCCTCGATGATCTTGAGGAGCGCCTGCTGCACACCCTCACCCGACACGTCGCGCGTGATTGAGGGGTTGTCGGACCTGCGGGAGATCTTGTCAATCTCGTCTATGTAAACGATGCCGCGCTCCGCCGCTTTGATCGTGTTCTGGATGTTGTCGTGCGTATCGGCGGCCTGCAGCAGCTTGAGCAGGATGTTCTCGACGTCTTCGCCGACGTAGCCGGCTTCGGTGAGGCTGGTGGCGTCGGCAATGGCGAACGGGACCTTGAGAATCCGGGCGAGGGTCTGAGCCAGGAGAGTCTTCCCGCACCCCGTGGGGCCGATGAGCAGTATGTTGGACTTTGAGAGTTCGACATCCGATGCCGCCGCGGAGTTGATGCGCTTGTAGTGGTTGTAAACGGCGACCGCAAGGACGCGCTGCGCCTTCTGCTGCCCGACAACGTACTGCGACAGAATGCGGCAGATCTCCTTGGGCTTCGGCACGGAGGCGCCATCAATGACCTGGTCTTCCCTGCCGCCTTCGCCGCGCACGATTTCGTTGCACAGTTCGACGCACTCGAGACAGACCCCGCCGTACACCCCGAGTATGAGTTTCTTTACCTGTTCGCGAGGCTTCCCGCAAAGAGCGCATCGCGAGTCGTTACGATCCAGTCCGCTTCTGGCCAAAAAAACCTCCCGGCTTGGTGAGACCCGGCGCCCGGAGGCAGGACCGGCCCTGTCTCGAGCTCGCCGGGGGCAGAACTGCGCAGTCCGGCGTTCAGACGCCTCTCATCGCAATGCGTCAGCGCGCCGCGCTGTCGAGCACTGCGTCAACGATGCCGTACTGCTTCGCTTCTTCACCCGACATGAAGTAGTCGCGATCGGTGTCCACGGCCACCTTCTCGACCGGCTGACCGGTGTGCTTCGACAGGATATCCTGCAGGATCTTCTTTGTAAGCAGGATCTCCTTCGCCATGATGTCAATATCCGACGGCGAACCGCGGAATCCCGCGCTGCCCTGATGGATCATGATGCGCGCATTGGCGAGAGCGTGCCGCTTCCCCTTCGCGCCCGCCGCAAGCAGCACGGCCGCCATGCTGCATGCCTGACCAAGGCAGATGGTGGCGACGTCGGGCTTGATCACCTGCATTGCATCGTAGATGGCCAGCCCCGAAGTCACAACGCCCCCCGGGGAGTTGATGTAGATGTCTACGTCCTTGTCCGGGTCCTCTTTCTCGAGGAAGAGGAGCTGCGCGACGACAACGTTGGCGACGTCGTCGTCAATCGGGGTGCCGATGAACACAATCCGGTCCTTCAGCAGGCGGGAGTAGATATCGAAGGATCTCTCGCCGCGAGCGGTCTGTTCGATGACAAACGGCATCGGGATCATCGCGTTTTCAGGCCTCCTTGTCTTCGCCTTCGCTGTCCGATCCACCGGCTGCTTCTTCCGGTGCTCGGGTCACTTCTGTGATATTGGACGCGGCGCGCAAAAACTCGAGGGTCTTGGCTGTACGGCGCCTGCGCGCGAACATCGAGCGAGCGTCCGGAGACTGCACGAAATCCATCATATCCTCGGATGGTTCGGCCTGCGCGGAGCGGAATCGCTCGATCTGCTCGTCTATCTCTTCTTCGGAAACTTCGATGTTCTCTTTGTCGGCAATCTCCCCGAGCACCAGCCCCACGCGGATCTCGTTGTCGGCGCGCCTCTGAAGCATCTCGCGGAACTGCTCTTCGGTCATCTGCAGGTCCTCGAGATACTGCTGGAAGGTGCGGCCCCTGTGCTCGAGGTCGTGGAGAATCTCCCGCGCCCTGCGCGCCGTCTCGCGCTGGTGGAGCTGGGGAGGATAATGAACCTGCGACCCCTCGACGATCTGCCGCAGGATGTCGTTCTCGACCTGGTCGTCGGCAAGCTGGGCGAATGCGCGGGCGGCGCTGGATGCGATTTCGGAGCGAAGCGCCTCGACAGACTCGTAGTCGCCCAGCGTCTTGACGAACTCGTCGGTCAGCTCGGGCCGGACCTGGCGGTAGGCCTGCGTGACACTGACATCTACGTGCGTCGTCTTTCCGGCGCGTTCGGTGTCGGCCCAGTCTTCGGGATAGCTGATGTCGAACCGCTTCGTCTCGCCGGCCTTCATCCCCGTGATGTTTGCGTCGAAATCGGGGACATTCTCGCCGATGACGGCGGCGTTGTGCCCCTGATCGCCTTGCGGCGCCCCTTCATCGTCCAGTTCCTGGATGCCGACGAAGACGTAGTCGCCGTCCTCGACGGCGTCTTCTTTGGGTTCGAGCGTGGTATGCTCACGCAGCAGGCGGTCTATCTCGCCGTCAATGAGGTCATCTGTCACCGGCCGCGCCACGCGCTCCACGTCGAGGCCGACATACTGCCCCAGTTCCACCTTGGGCGGGAACTGAAGCAGCGCCTTGAACTTGAGCCCCGACTCGGGCGAGCATTCGAGCACCTCGACGGAAGGATCGTCCCAGAGGTCCGTCTCCTGTTCTTTGAAAACCTCTTCCAGGGCGTCGGCCATGGCGTGGTCGTTTGCCAGGTTGGTGACCCGCTCGGGGTCGAGGTAGCGTTCGAGGACGTGCATGGGGGCCTTGCCCCGGCGGAACCCGGGCACCTCAGTGCGGCTGCCGAGTTCGGCCCTCGCCTTTGTGAGCGAGGCGGCGTACTGTCCGGGCTCGATCTGTATTTCGAGCGAGGCCAGGCACGGACTTATATCTTCACGAGTAACCTGCATAGGAATCCTCTGGCTTGAGCAGTCTGCGCCCACCCCCCGGGCAATAACGAAAAAAACCTCGCCGCATCCGAACCTGAAGCCGACAGGCATTCGGAGACTGGCGAGGCGAGAGCCGCAACCGGCGCATCAGGCCAGCAGAATGCTGATTCCCCGCGCCTTTTTCATCAGAAGTCAAAAAAACCCCAAACGCGGACAAATTCCGCCAGCATTCCTGGTGGGCGAGAGGAGACTTGAACTCCTACGCCTCGCGGCACCAGATCCTAAATCTGGCGTGTCTGCCATTCCACCACTCGCCCAGGCAACCCGCGTTGGGCGCCCCGCGTTCGGCGGCCGCCGGACACGCGCGGGGCGCAAACTGGAGAATGGGTCGTACAGGACTCGAACCTGTGGCCCGCTGATTAAGAGTCAGCTGCTCTACCAACTGAGCTAACGACCCACGGCCCAACCGGGCGCCGGGTTTAGCGGCGCTCGAACGGACTGAGCTGCCGGAGGCGGCCGCTGGCAACAATGCGCGTGGCGCATTAGCATAACGACGACAGCCATATGGCCGGCCTCGCTGCGTCTTTTCCTGACGCACAAGAAGCACCTGGGGCGCCTCCGGCAACGATGAACATTTCGCGCTTGGAGGGACTCGAACCCCCGACCCTCTGATCCGAAGTCAGATGCTCTAATCCACTGAGCTACAAGCGCCCGACCGAGCCGCGGCGCCGTTACCCCTCGGGACTGTGCTAGTATATCAAAGAGCCATCGGCTTCGGCAACAGCTTTTTTGCGTCAGGACGCAAAGTCCGCGCGCGGCGCGGGATGACCATGCTACCATGCCAGAGCAAGCGCCCGCGGAGGCGGGCCGGGCGGTGAAGATATGGACCGGATATTCTTGTCAGGCATCAGGGTCTTCGGGTTTCACGGGCTCACGGACGAAGAGCGGTCGGTCGGGCAGGTTCTGGAGGTGGACGTGGAGCTTCGCATGGACCTGCGCCACGCCGGACGCACGGACGTGCTGGAGCACTCCGCGGACTGGACGGACGTGTACACAATCGCACGGGAGGCGGTGGCGGGAGGGTCTCATCGTCTCCTCGAAAGCCTTGCAGCCGACCTCGCGCGGCAACTGCTGGATGCAACCAGGGCGGATGAAGTGCTCGTCCGCGTGACCAAGCCCAACCCGCCCATCGGCGGCGTCTGCGATCGCAGCGGCGTGGAGATAGTGCGGACGCATTCGGATTCTGAACAGGACGCCGGGTGAGCGGCGCGCCCCCCACATTTCAACGTCTGCTGAACCTTGCGCAGGAGGGGATTCCCCTTACCCCGCGCCCCTTCGCCGAGATGGGCCGCGCCTGCGGCCTGAGCGAAGGCGAGGCGCTAGCGATGATGGAACAGGCTTACGCGGAGGGCCTGGTGCGGGAAACCAGCGCCATCTTCGACGCCGCGGCGCTGGGCTACAAGAGCACGCTTGCGGCAATGCGGGTGCCACCGGAGCGGCTGGAACGAGCGGCCGCCTGCGTGAGCCGTCACCCCGGCGTGAGCCACAACTATGCAAGGGACCACGCTTACAACCTCTGGTTCACGCTCGCCGCGCCGGGCACGGCAAATATCGAAATGGAACTCCGGCGGCTCTCGGAAGAAGCGGGGGGGTGGCCATTCCACAGCTTCCCCACGCTTAAGCGCTACAAGATCGGGGTCAGGTTCGACCTGACCGGCAACTCCGCTTCCTCCGGTTCGTCCGCGGCGGATGCTCCGTCGCCCATCGTGCTGGATGAGGAGACCCGTCGCGCAGTCCGGGCTCTGCAGGACGATCTTCCCCGTACGCCGCGCCCGTTCGCCGTTCTGGCGGCACGGGAGGCGATGACGGAAGAGCGGCTGATCGAGGCGGCCAGGCGTCTGGCGGCATCCGGCGCAATGAGGCGGCTTGCTTCGGTGGTGCGGCACCGGGCGGCGGGCTATGTGAGCAACGTGATGAGCGCGTGGGACGTGGCGGAGCACGAGATGGACCGGGCGGGCGAGGCACTGGCCGCTCTGCCGAGCGTGAGCCATTGCTACCGGCGGCCTTCGTACAGCGACTGGCCCTACGAGCTGTTCGCGATGATCCACACACGGTCGGAAGAAGCCACCGCGGCGGTGGTGAGCGAGGCGGAGTCGGCTATCACCCCGCGGCGGTATCTGCTTCTTCGCAGCGTTCGCGAGTTCAAGAAGGAGCGCATCCGGTTCTTCCGGGCCTGACGGCGACGCAAAGCGGAGCATTGGCGCGGCCGCGCAACAGCCGCCCGGGAAGGGACCATCACAAGGGCTTGCGAAGACTCCAGTTGCAGGCGCAAAGACCCGAATATTCCCATGTCATGTGCCAGCCGGATACGTGCGGCGCATTCCCCGCCATGACGGATGAATTAGAGCGGGCGGCACTTGATCGCCTGACGCAGTTGTGTCGTGACGAACGAGTCAGGAAATTGCGCTTGTTTCGCGGCGCGGAACCCGAGGAACCCTTGAACACACATTCCGTGGAGAAGAACCCATTGCACTCTGGTATGGACAGGAGGGGGAAGGAGGCGCAAGTGACCCGCATACACTCAGCGATGATTACGCTCGCCGTGCTGACCGTCCTTTGCGGCGCGGCGCTTTCGCCGTCCCGGGCAGCCACGTTCATCGTCAACTCGCCGGCGGACACGGATGATGGTATCTGCGATGGCGTGAACTGCACACTGCGCGAAGCGATCAACTCGGCCAACGCGAACCCGGGTGGAGATGTCATTGTTTTCACGCTTGGCTCGGGCACACCCTCCATCCAGCCCGCGACGCCGCTGCCGCAGATCACGGACAAGGTGGTGATTGACGGCGGGATCGGCGGGGCAACGCGCGTTGAGTTGAACGGAGCGCTCATAGAGACCGAGGCGACCGGACTGCACCTGACATCGGCTGAGAACACGCTGCGGTCTCTCGTCGTCAACGGGTTCAATGGCTACGGCATCGAGCTTTCCGGGGGAGGCGGCAACAGGGTTGAGAACTGCTTTGTGGGATGCAGCGCCTCCGGCATGGAAGCCAGTCCAAACCGCCTTGCGGGCATTGCGCTCACGGGGTCATCGGGCAATCTGCTGGTCAGCAACGTCCTGTCGGGCAACACGAACTCGGGGGTTATCATCTATCAGGGCGCGGGAAACGTCATCCGGGGCAACTACATCGGAGTCGCCGTGGACGGCAGCACGAAGCTGCCGAACCAGGACGGCGTGATTCTGATTGACACAGCGAACAACGCGATCGGGGGAACTGGCTCCGCCGACGCCAATATCATTGGCGGGAACACCTCGGACGGCATTGAGATGCACGGTCTGCAGTGCAGCGGCAACAAGGTGCAGGGCAACACCATCGGCACGAACTCGAGCTGGGCCAATCTGGGCAACGGAGACGACGGCGTCGAGTTGAACATGGCGGCCCGATGCAACTCGATTGGCGGCGCAAACGCATTCGAAGGCAACGTGATTGCTTTCAGCGGCGCCAGTGGAGTCGAGATCGCCTCGACGTGCGTTGACAATGTGATTCAGGGCAACTCGATTACGTCCTGCGGCCTCCTCGGCATTGACCTTGCGCCCATCGGCGAGGTGAACCCCAACGACGACCAGGACACGGACACGGGCGCCAACGAGATGCAAAACTACCCCGTGCTGTCCAGCGCCGTGGCGTGGTTGGGCGGCATGACCATCACCGGATCCCTGAGCGGACAGCCCCTGCAGAGCTATTATCTCGAGTTTTTCACAAATGACGTGTGCGGCCCCGAGGGCGTGGGATTCGGCAGGACTTATCTCGGCTCATTCCGCCTGTCGGTGGATGAAAACGGCGCGGGACCGTTTCAGGCGGACTTCGCGACGAGGACACCCGGCTCTCTGGTAACAGCCACCGCAACCGACGCGAAGGGGAATACGTCGGAGTTCTCAGCGTGCTGCCCCGTGGAGAGGATCATCCGCGTTCAACAGAAGGCCACGCGCGACCCGGTGATGGTTGGTGGCTCGGTGGGGCGCAAGTTCTCGCTGTGGGGGTCTGTGATCCCGATCGACGAGAACAGCTTCCGGCTCAGCGACGGTTCGGGCGTTACCGTGCTGGTTGACGCCCCCGGGCATGGCATGCAGCCGGGCGCTTTCGCGCGGGCGGAGGGCACGCTTGACGTCAGCGCCGGGGAGTCCCTGCTCGCCAGCTCGGCCGGACATATTGTGACGCAATCCGACCTTCTGCCGCCCCAGATCACCGTCAGCAGTCCTTCCGTGGAGCGCACGCGCTTCGGGCCCGTTGACTTCCTGATCACATATGAAGGCGCTCAGATGATCACTCTGGGTGACGGTGACGTCGTCCTTCACAAGACAATGACCGCGGATGGAGTCGCGCAGGTTCTGCCGCACGGCCCAAACACGCGGCTTGTGAGGATCAGCGACACGACGGGCGACGGGGCGATCTCCATAGAGATACTGCCGGGAACGGCGGTGGACAACTCAGGAAACGTTGCTTTGGGTACCACCCCGAGCGCGGGCGTCGTTGTGGATAACACGCCGCCCTCCGTGACGATAACCGGACCCTCGGTGCAGACCACAAGCGGCGGCCCGGTTGACTACGTTGTGAACTACGCCGGGGCCGCGCGCATTACGCTTGGCCTTAGCGATGTCACCGTGCACGCGACAGGTGACGCAACCGGGTCTGTGAGCGTGTTCGGGAGCGGGCTGCTTGCACGAACGATCAGGCTCT
Source organism: Armatimonadota bacterium (assembly GCA_019136435.1). Taxonomy (GTDB): domain Bacteria; phylum Armatimonadota; class UBA5829; order DSUL01; family DSUL01; genus JAGVUD01. The sequence goes on from JAGVUD010000253.1 coordinate 32,004, forward strand.
CTGGCACCGAGGGGAACGGCACCCTGGCGATATCGGTGGCGGCCGGCACCGCGGCCGATTCGCTCGGCAACTCGGCGCTTGCCGCCGGCCCGAGCGACCCGGTGCAGATCGTAACGCCGCCGACGGAGATAACGATCGGCGATCCCTCGGTGTTCCACACCAACACCGGCCCGGTCGTCTATCCGGTTCACTACACCTATGCAACGGTGATCACGCTCAGCGAGGCGGACGTAACCCTCAATAAGACGGGGACCGCGGATGGAACCGTCACAGTCTCCGGCTCCGGCATCTACGACCGCGAGGTGACGATTTCGAACGTCACGGGGGACGGCACGCTCGGCATCTCGCTTGCGGCGGGGACGGCGAGCGGATCTGGCGGGACAGCCTCCGAAGCCGGCCCCAGCACACCCTTCAACGTGGACAACGTGGCCCCCGGCATCAGCGTGAGCGCGCCATCCGCCGCTCTGACAAACACCGGACCCGTGACGTTCGATGTGACGTACGCCAGCGCGGATGCTGTCACGCTGGCGAACGAAGACGTCACTCTCCTGAAGACCGGCACGGCTGACGCGGCCCTTGAGGTGAGCGGCAGCGGCACGGAATCGCGGACGGTGACGCTGTCTTCGATTACCGGTGACGGGACGCTTGCGATTGCCATCGGCGCGGCCACGGCCTCGGACCTCGCCGGAAACCTTGCGCCTCAGGCGGACGCAAGCGCGGCGTTCGAGGTGGACAACACCGCCCCGGCCGTTGAGATCGGTCAGCCGAGCGTGGCGATTACGAACAGCGGCCCCGTCACCTTTGCCGTCACCTTCACAGGCTTCAGCGCGACGACGCTCACTGAGGCTGACATCACACTGCACAAGACGGGCACCGCGGACGCGACGCTCGCGCTGAGCGGTTCGAGCTCCGATTACACAGTGACGCTGTCCAACACGTCCGGCGACGGGACATTGAGCTTCTCCATCGCAGCCGGCACGGCCGTGGACGCCGCGGGGAACCTGGCGGCCGCGGCGGGGCCGGGAGCGGAGGTGACGATTGACAATATCGCGCCCGCAATCAGCGTGAGCGGGCCGTCGAAGACGCTCACGAACACGGGCCCGGTGACGTTCACGGTGACCTACACCGGCGCGGACATCATCACGCTGAATCCCTCCGACATCACGCTCAACAAGACGGGAACTGCGGACGCGACGGTTGAGGTGAGCGGAGACGGCAGCACGACACGAACGGTGACGCTGCACGCGATCACAGGCGACGGGACGCTCGGCATCAGGGTCAATGCGGATTCGGCCTCGGACTTTGCCGGCAACCTTGCCCCGGCGTCCAATGCAACCAGCACGTTCGCTGTTGACAACACCCCGCCGGTAGCGATCATCAGCAACCCGAGCAAGTATCTGACGACCGCCGGGCCGATCGTCTACACCGTGACCTACCAGAACTACAGCAGCATCAGTCTGACTCCGGCGGACATCATCCTGAACAAGACGGGCACGGCGGACGGGACGGTGACGCTGAGCGGTTCGACCGCAGTGCGGACTGTGACCATCTCGAACGTCACGGGCGACGGCACTCTGGGCATATCGGTGGCCCCGGGAACGGCCGTGGACACGGCTGGCAACCTGGCGCCCGCCGCCGGACCGAGCAACACGTTCACGGTGGACAACACACCTCCGACAATCACGCTGACGGGCCCCTCGGTGCCGTCAACCATCTCCGGTCCGGTGGACTTCCGCGTTACGTATGGCGGGTTCAGCAACATTTCGCTGTCAGCGGCGAATGTGACCATCAACAAGACAGGCACGGCGACGGGCAGCGTCTCCATACTGTGGCTGTCGGTGAGCGAGCGGATGATCCGGGTGCACACGATCTCAGGCAACGGCACGATCGGGGTCTCGATAGCCCCCGGCACAGCCATTGACTGGGTATATCTGACCGCTCCGGGCGCCGGCCCGAGCGCGACGGCTGTCGTGGGCAGCGGCAATCCTTAGGGATGTAGCCCTGACTGACAGGAATGAACGGGCGCCGGGCTACTCCGGCGCCCTTTTCTCTTGGACGGCGGGAATCTCGGCAAGCGAAGCGTCATCGAACCAGACCGTGCCGTGGACGAAGTGGTGGTGGAGGTACACTTTGGCGAACGCGGCTTCGGGCGGCGCGTCACCCTCGGCGAACACCTGCTTCCAGCCGTGGCTGCCAAAGTTGGGGCGATCGGTTTCGGGCTCTCTGGTCTCGCTGACAAACTGGCCCTGCGAATCGAGCCAGTAGATGCCCAGGCGGAACCACTCCCAGGCGTCGGTCAGCCCCCGGATTCGCACCCAGACGCTGGCGCGGTAACGCGCACCCGGCCTGATGAGCCCCGGCGCGGTCGTCTGGGCGATGGCCTGCAGCCCGAGTTCCGTCGGGGCAGGGTGCCTCTTCTCTCCGGCGCCATCAACGCTGAAGCAGTATCCCCCACCCTCGATCCAGCGGTAATGGTAGCCGTGGCAGGTCATGCGCTGCGAGAAAAGGCCGGAATGCCTGAACGCTGAATCCAGGCAGTAGATCTCGGAATGCTCGCCGCCGCAGACGGTCTCCCACCGGATTCCGACTCCGGGCTGCGACCCGTCCCAGCCGCCGTCGCCGTCCTCGAAGCCGCCGGAGACAAGCAGGTTGCCCGGCCCGTGGGCCACGCAAGGGGTGATGGCGCACACGAGCGCCCAGACAAGGGCGCACATGGGGAATGCCCGAAGCGGACTTCGGAAGGAGAGGGCCCGGAACCAGTCGAAGGGTGTTGATAACGGGGGAAATCGCAATGTCTTTAGCCAGCCTTTCACTTATGCTTGTTTTCGCTCTTGCCGCATCAACTCCTGCGGACGCTGCGAAGCACAAGGCCGCCGCGCCGACGGGCGAAGTGCGGCTGTCCGGCGCAAAAGCGGGCGACGGCAAGGACGACACGGCGGCTCTGCTGCAAGCTCTGGACAAATGCAAACAGACCGGCGCAAAGAGGCTGGTCTTCCCCAAGGGGCGCTACGACTTCTTCGCGGGAAGCAACCCGGGGAACGCGGGCACGCTGTTCATTCTGGACGGAATTCGCGGCCTGACGATTGACGGCGGCGGGTCGGAACTGACGTTCCACGGCATGACCGGGGCCTTCTATATCGCGAACTCGCAGGGGGTGCGGTTCGTGAACATGACGCTCGACTGGGACGCGGGCGCGCAGTCGGTGGGAACGGTTGTCGCCACGGCGGAAAAGTCGTTCGACGTGAGGGTGCTGGACGAGTTCCCAGTCAAAGGCGGCGAGCCAGTCGAGGCGTTTATGGACTTCGACCCGAAGACCCGGCTGCCGATGAAGGGCGGGGTGGACTCGTACTACAACACCGAGTCAACGGAACTGATCGCACCCCAGACTCTGCGCGTGAAAGTGCGCAACCCGGTGGAGATGAAGGTTGGCGTGCTGGCGGTGCTGAGGCACAAGGTGTACGGCCCGAGCGCGTTCGTCTTCGACCGGTCGCGCGACTGCGGCATCTCGGACGTGACGATTTACGGCGTCCCGGGCATGGGCTGCATCGGAAATGTCTGCATGAACATGACGCTGGAGCGCTTCCGCGTGAGGCTGAAGCCCAGGACATCCCGGCTGGTCTCGGCGAGCGCGGACGCAACGCACTTTGGCGGGTGCAAAGGAACGATCAGCATCAGGGACTGCCTGTTCGAAGGGATGGGCGACGATGCTGTGAACATCAAGTCCGGGCTGTATCTCTCGGTGCGCGAGAAGGTGGACGATCGCACCGTGCTCTGCCAGCACAACCTGAAGATGGCAAACCTGCCCGACCCCGGCGACAGGATGGAGATGTCGCACGTTGAGGATCTGATCCCGTACGCATCGGGCGAGGTGGAGTCGGCGGAGATGGCGGAGGGCGAGAACGTGCACAGAGTGCGGTTCAAGTCGGCGCTGCCAGCGGACCTGAAGGTGGGCGACGTTCTGGGCAATGCATCCAGGGTCCCGTCGGTGCGGATTTCGAAGGTCAGCGTGCGCAACAATCGCGCGCGGGGGTTTCTGATTCAGACGCGCGACGCGATCATCGAAAACTGCAAGTTCGAGAACTGCACGGGCGGCGGCGTGTGGGTGATGACGGAGGTCGTGCACTTCTTCGAGTCCATCGGGACGCGGGATGTGGTCGTCCGGAACAACACCTTCAAGAACTGCAACTACGGGGCGGCGCGGGGCGAAGGAGTGCTGAGCGCATTCGCCTACCTGAAGGACTTCGCGATGCCTCCGCGGCCCGGCGTGCACAGGAACATCGTTTTCGAGAACAACACGATAGACGGGTCGGCGAACTGCGGCATATTCGCGGCGGGGGTGGAAGGACTCCGGATCGCCGGCAACACGATTCGCAATGCCTGCCAGAGCCCCACGAAACCCGAAGGGAGCGCGGCGATGTGCATAATGAACAGCAGCGGCGTTGCGGCAGTGAACAACCGGATTGATGCGTCGAAACAGGGGCCGGGCTTCCGGGAGGCAGTGCGGAACATCGGTGGCGGGAAGTCAGTCACGAACCAGTAGCGCCAAACAACTGAAGGAGATTCGTATGGACTGGCAGGCACGTTGGATATGGTCACGAGGCGAGGAGAACCCCTGGAACTACTGGCTCTCGGCGCGAAAGAGCTTTTCGCTGAAATCAACGCCACAGAGCGCTCTGATTCGGGTGACGGCGGACACGCGGTACGTGCTGTGGGTCAACGGCGAGCGTATCGGCCGGGGGCCGGTGCGGGCCTGGCCCGCCCACTGGCGCTATGACACCTACGACCTGAGCGGGCGGCTGAAGCAGGGCGAAAACGTGATCGCGATCCTCGTGCTGCACTATGGCATCGGGACGTTCCAGTCGCTGCCCACCCGCGGCGGGCTGCTGGCGCAGGTGGAAGCGGACGGCGAAGTCGCGGCGGCGACCGATGACACATGGAAGGTGCGCGAGCATCCGGCGTACTCGCGAGTGAGTCCGAGGATCACCTGCCAGCAGGCATGGGCCGAGGTGTACGACGCGCGAGAGGACGACGGCGGCGCGGACTGGATCGGCGCGGACTGCGACGACAGCGCGTGGGAGTCGGCGGTGACGGTAGGCGCTGTGGGATGCGATCCGTGGAAGGAGCTTCTCCCGCGCGACATCCCGTTTCTCACGGAAGAGCCGATCTACCCCGTCAACGTTCTGGAGGCGCGGACGGTGCGCGCTCCACAGACGGTGTGGGCCTTCGATTTGCGGCGCAATCTTCTGCCGGGAGTCGTGGACGCGAACCCGCACGCGCTTTGCGGGCTGGTGGCGGCCTCGGTTGTTGCGGAACGGGCGGCCGATGTGACGCTCTCCTGCCCGCGCCCGGGCAACTACGCGCCCGGAATGCTGCGGGTGAACGGCCGAGACGTCGAGCGCGAGGAGGGCACGCGTCTGCCGTTCGAGCACGGGTCCACGTTCCGGTTCAGGCTGGAGCCAGGCGAGAACCTGCTGGTGTGGGATGTGACATGCTCCATCCACAGTTGGAGCGCCGCGTGGGTGGTCGAGGCGGACGAGGCGATCACGGAGCAGGCGAGCATTCTGGGCAAAGGCCCGTGGGTGACCTTCGGGCCGTTCGAGACAACGGACGACCCGGCCTTCCAGCAGGT
>JAGVUD010000471.1 GCA_019136435.1 Armatimonadota bacterium
CTGCTCCATCCGCTCGAACAGCGCGAAGTTCTCGTCAAGGCCGCTCGAGACATCCACAAAGTCGTCGCGGCCGAAGTAGATGCGGTAGGAAGGGTCCAGGCGAACCAGCGTGTAGTAGTCGGCGACTCCGCGGTCCAGCAGAGCGAAGAAGCGCTCGAAGATGTCCGGCATGAGATACCAGGACGGTCCCATGTCGAAGGTATATCCCTGGTCCCGGAACACCATCGCCCGCCCGCCGGGGCCGCTGTTCTTTTCGACGACGGTGACAGCGTACCCGTCCTTCGCCAGCAGCGCGGCGAGCGCGAGCCCTCCGAACCCTGCGCCGACGATCAGCACCTTCTCTGACTTCATTCCTGACTCCTGAGGGCCAACGCCGCCCGGCATCCGATGTCCGCGTCAGGGCCCCCTCTGCTGACTTGTGCTCTCAAGCGAGGCGCGCGCCCAGCAGGTTGACAAGCTCCTGCAGTTCGGCTTTCAGCCTGGACCGGGCAAAGCCGGATTCCGCAACATCGCCGTCCAGACAGTCGTCCACCGCCTGGAAGGCCCGTCCGAGTTCGCGCGCAAACATGCGCAGCGTCCTGGTGACTGCCTCTTCGGGGTCCGCGAAGAGCAGGCCGGCCTTCGCCGCAAGATCAAACAGCGGCACGGTCTTCAGTTCGTTAATGCGGGTTCGTGCCGCCTCACACTGGCCCGAAGCGGCGCGAAGGTCAATCTCCTGTCCCTCGCACAGCCCGCGAACATCCAGCGCCCGCAGAAGCTCGCACTGGAAACGCAGGATGGACGGCTTCTGATGCGGCTCGCACGGCGCCTCAACCACCGAACGAGCGGACAACGCCACCAGTCCGAAGGCCGCCAGAAGCGCGGTCGCCTCTCCAAACGCCACATGTGTCGCGGCGCGGTTGCGTCTTACGGGCTGGTTGTCCATGCACGGCAGATCGTCAACCACCAGCGAAGCGCAGTGCAGCAGCTCCACCGCCGAGGCTGCCCGCAGCGTCAGCTCGTTCTCCTGAGCGCAGAAGCGCGCAACCCTCAGCGAAAGAATCGGCCGAAAACGCTGTCCCTGGCCCAGCACAGCGTAGCGCATGGCTTCGTGGAAGCGGCTCTCTTTGCCCTCGGGTTCGAGCAGATTCGCAAGGCGCGCCTCCACGACAAGCCGGTCCCTGTCCAGGCTGGAGTTCGCTGCGGATATTTCCGCCGTGTTCAATCCAGAACGGTTTGCTGAGACTTCCATAGTGGATTCCCACCCCGCGGAGTGCTCCCGCACAATGATTCGGCGGGCTCGCCCTGCAATCCTCTTGCCCGGCGCACCGTTTCGCGCTAGACTCCCGGTGTGAGGCAGGCAGAAATGGGCCATTCATTATCAGACAAGCTCTTTTCGGCGGCAAGGGATGTGATCCCGGGCGGCGTCAACAGCCCGGTGCGTGCGTTCAAGGCCGTGGGCGGGAATCCGCCGTTCATTGCGCGGGCGAAGGGCGCCCGGGTCTTCGACGAAGACGGCAACCAGTATATCGACTACGTCGGCTCGTGGGGCCCGATGCTGCTCGGTCACGCGCGGCCGGAAGTCGTGGCCGCGGTCCAGAAGGCCGCCGCCGGAGGGCTGAGCTTCGGCGCGCCGACAGCGGCCGAGGTGACGCTCGCCCGCAAGATCGTCGAGATGGTACCCTCCGTTGAGATGGTCCGGCTGGTAAACTCGGGCACCGAGGCGACGATGAGCGCCGTGCGCCTCGCGCGCGGGTACACCGGGCGCCCGAAGGTGCTGAAGTTCGAGGGCGGCTACCACGGACATGCCGATTTTCTGCTGGCGAAAGCAGGCTCGGGCGTAGCCACGCTCGGCGTTCCCGACTCGGCGGGCGTGCCCCCGGATATCACCGCGGACACGATCACAGTCCCGTACAACGAAATCCCCGCATTCAAACAGGCGGCCGAGGCCGCGGCGGACGAGCTGGCCTGCGTCATCGTCGAGCCTGTCGCCGGCAACATGGGCTGCGTTCCGCCGGAACCCGGCTTCCTTGAAGCCCTGCGCGAAACGACTGCGCGCCTGGGGGCGCTCCTGATCTTCGACGAGGTGATGACGGGCTTTCGGGTTGCGCCGGGAGGGGTGCAGGAGTTGACGGGCATCACCCCCGACCTGACCACGCTCGGCAAGGTTCTGGGCGGCGGATTGCCGCTCGGAGCCTACGGCGGCCGCCGCGACATAATGGAGCAGGTTGCACCCTCGGGTCCGGTGTATCAGGCCGGCACACTTTCCGGCAATCCGCTCGCCACCGCCGCCGGGCTCGCGCAGCTTCAACTGCTGACCCCGGGCGTGTACGCCGCGCTCGAAGCGCGCTCCCGGGCGCTGGCGGACGGGCTGCGGGACATCGTCCGCGCGCTCGGAACACGCGCGGCGGTCCAGCGGGCGGGCTCAATGCTGACGCTCTTTTTCACGGACGGGCCGGTCCGCAACTACGCCGATGCCGCGAGGTCGGACCGCGCCATGTTCGCCAGCTTCCACTCCGCAATGCTCGAGAGCGGCATCTACCTGCCTCCGTCCCAGTTCGAGGCCTGGTTCGTGTCTGCCGCGCACGAGGACGCCGACATCGAGGCGACGCTGCAGGCGGCGCGGAGGGCACTGGAGGGGCTTCGCTGAGCACTGCCGGTCCGGACAAACCCCGTGGTCATTGAATCCGCGGAAAAAATTCGCGGCATTTTTCGGGCAACGGCACTTTTGGCACGGTTCTTGCACCTATATAGAGCGGAAACCAAACATCTTTTTCTCCTTCTGTCAGTTTTTTTGACTATCGGCCGGGGCGCTTGCTCCGGCCTTTTCTTTTTGTGAAGCAATGACAGACGCGGCTGACGGGCAACTGGTGTTTCTGGAGCATGTGAGAGACGATATCTACCGCCGCTCTCTGATCCCCCCGCGCGCGCGCGTTGTGGCGGCGGTGTCGGGCGGAGCCGACAGCACCGCGCTCCTTCTCACGCTTCTGGGCCTTGTCCCCGAGTTCGGGTGGGCGATCTTCGCGGCCCACTACAACCACCGCATGCGCCCCGGCGCCGATGACGATGAAGCATTCGTCGCCGCGCTCTGCCAGGAGCTTGGCGTGCCTCTCACCTCGGCCCGCTCGGACTCGCTTGGGCCGCAATCTTCCGAGGAGTCCGCCCGCGACGAGCGACTGGCGTTTCTGCGGGCGGCGGCGGACTCGTGCGGGGCGCATCTCATCGCCACCGGCCATACCGCCGACGACCTCGCCGAGACCGTGCTGCTCAATGTCATCCGCGGGACGGGTCTGGATGGCCTCGCCGGCATCCGCTGGGCGGGCGGCCGCTTCGTGCGCCCGCTGCTCGGCAGGACTGCGCGGGAAGTGAGGGCGTTCATGGAAGAGCGCGGCCAGCCGTGGCGCACGGATGAGAGCAATGCCTCCACGGCCTACGCCCGCAATCGCCTGCGGCATCAGATAATCCCTCTTCTTGAGCAGGAGTTCAATGCGGATGTGCGCGGGGCGCTTGCTCGTCTTGCCGCCACCGCCGGAGAGGACGCCGCGTATCTGAACGAACAGGCCCGCGCGAAGTTGCCGCATCTGCTCATCTCACGCGGCAGTGCTTCTGCGCGCTTCGATTGCGCCGCGCTTAGTGACGCGCCGGTTTCCATAGCGCGCCGCGCCGTGCGGGCCGTTCTGGTGGAGCTTCTCGGCTCCCCACGCGACTTGAGCTTCTCGATGGTCGAGCGCGTTCTCGACGCGGCCGGGCGCCCCACGCCCGCTTTCGATGCCGGTCTGGGCATCAGCGTGATGTCCGGCGGTTCGACGCTGACGCTGTCGCTTCCCGCCGCCCGGCCAGAGCCGTACGACCTCGATCTGCCGCCCGGCGTCACGGATGTGCCGCAGGCGGGGGTCTGTTTCTTCGTCGGCGAAGCTGACAGCCAGCCCGCCGTGCACACGCTGAGGATGCAGCCCCTGTCCGGGCGGCTGCACGTTCGAAGCTGGCGGCCCGGAGACAGAATGCGCCCGAAGGGACTCGGAGGATCGAAGAAACTGCAGGATATCTTCACCGACGCGAAGGTTCCCGCGCGCGAGCGGCGGAGATGCCCGGTGGTCTGCGTTGACGAGGAGATCATCTGGCTTCCGGGGCTGGCCATTGCCGGGTGCGTCTCACGGGGTCCGCTCACAATCAGCCTGCGCCCGCTCGATAGCTGACAAGGAATCCTTGCTTCGTTCGCCTAAGTGCAACGGTGCCCACCGCCAAAGGAGACAATCCATCCAGTGTCACTCAACCGTGTGTTCTGCGTTCTTACTGCTGCTGTTGCCGCTGTCTGCGCCGCCTGCCCAGCGCCCGCGGCATCAGGCTGGCCCGCCTCGTTCCGTGAACTGACAGACCTGCGACAGCTTGCCGTCACGAGCCCGTTCACGACGCATCAGTTTTCGAGCTACGACCGAACCGGCGGCAATGCCGACTGGGGCCACTTCCTGTGGGTGGAGGGCAACCGGAAGGTTCTGGCGGACATCAAGGGGCCGGGTGAGATCGTCCGCATCTGGTCGGCCAATCCCTCGGGTGAGCTGGACATCACGATTGACGGCGTTCGCTTTGCCGGGGCCCCGTTTGCCGACTTCTTCAACGGGAGCTTCGAGCCGTTCGCCCCGCCGCTGTCCACAACGTCCAGCGGTGGCTCCATCAGCTACTTCCCGATTCCCTTCCGCGCCTCAGCGCTTGTCGAGGCTGTGGACGCTGGCAATTTCTACTACCAGGTCACATACCGCAAATACGGCGCCGAGGCCGCCGAAAGCCGCGCCTCGGCCGCCGACGGGATGGCCGCCCCGGACACCGCCGCCCTCACGGCCGCTCAGCGGATATGGACGTTGCCCGGTTCCCTTCCCGCGGCTAGCCCGGCCACCGACCCGATAGTCGCGGCCGGCGTCACCGAGAAGCTCAAGAAGTCCGTCCTGGTCGCGCCGGGCAAATCGGCCGAGCTGGCCCTGCTCAAGGGAGGAGGGTACATCAGCGAGATTCGCTTCCTGCTTCCCGTCTCGCGAATGACCGCGCTTCGCCAGACGCGGCTTGTCGCGCGGTGGGACGGCGCGGAGCGGCCGGGCGTGGACACCCCCCTGCTCGACCTGTTCGGAAGCTCGTTCGAACTGAAGGATTTCCGGTCGCTGCTTGTTGGAAGAGGGCTGGACAACTGGTGGTATGTCCGCTTCCCCATGCCCTTCAGGCAGACCGCCCGCCTCACCCTCGTCAATGAGTCGAAGCAGGCGCTGCAGATACACGCCACAATCACCTGGGTGAAGGGCGCCCCAAGAGCGGACGCGCTGTACTACAGGACGGCATTCAACCTCCAGACAACCGGGGCCGGCAAGCCGCACCCTGTTTTGCACGCGAGCGGCCGCGGGCAGTTCGCCGGTGTCTCGATGAGCATGCAGGGAACGGGAGGCCTGGGCTTCCTCGAGGGAGATGAACTCGTGTCGGTGGACGGGCGCCCGCACACCGACTACAACGGAACGGGTACCGAGGACTACTTCAACTCGGGCTGGTACTTCCGGGAGGGGTGGGTGTGGCAGCCGCTGCATGGCTGCCTTGTGAAGGATGAAGCCGCCTCCCGCATCAGCGTCTACCGCTATCACCTCACGGACCGCGTTCCGTTTACGGAGAAGATCGCGTTCGACATCGAGCATGGCGGCGTCAACGACGCCCCGGGGGCCGTTTATGCGAGCCTCGCGCACTGGTACAGCGGCAGTCCCGGCGACGCGGCCACCCCGGCGGTGCAGGCGCGCGGCCTCAGCATCCCGCGCAAGCGCGCGGCATTCCCTGCCCATGCCATCGCCCTCTCCTCGCTCAACCGAACCGGCCTGTCCGGCGGCTCCGTCAAGACTGTGGACTGGAAGGAGATATCCGAGACAACCGAAGGAGGGCCGCTTGTGCTGTTCACTCCGAAGAGGGTGGGCAACGCGATCTCGTACAGCGCGAACGTGCCGTTCTCCGACCGCGTTGAGGTTGCGCTGTGGACGGCGGGCGGACCGGGGCTCGGAAAGGTCCGCGTGAGCCTCGATCAGAGGACGGTAGGCGAGGCGGATCTATGGTCGCCCCTGGCGAACCATCCGCAGCGCCTGATCATCGGCGAAATCCCAATAAAGAAGGGCCCTCACAAAGGGGCTCCAGACGGCTTTCATCAATGAGACCGGCCCGCTGGATACGGGCAGAGACTATGCGGGGGCATCGGGACCCATCCGGTGGCGGTCTGAGCGAGGCGAAGACGGCGTCCTGAATCTCGGAGACCGCCCGAACTCGGTCTGCTACGCCGCCGCGACCGTCACCGCTGCCGAAGCAGGCGAGACGGAGATGCTGCTCGGCTCGGACGACGGCGTGCAGGTCTGGATCAACGGAAGCCTCGTTCACGAGCGCGATGTTCAGCGCGCGCTCGTTCCCGACGATGACCGGGTGACGGTGCGCCTGCGCGCGGGCGCGAACTCGTTGCTCTTCAAGGTGCACAACCAGGGCGGACCGGCGGCGCTGGCCGTGCGCTTCCGGGACCCCGATGGCACGCTGAGGTCCTCCTCGCCCGCTCTGGACGCTAAATGAAGGAAGCGCCATTGCCACAGCCGCGAATCACGAACAGCGCCGATGCCATTGACACTCTCCGGCCGCGCATCGGCTTCATGGCCGCTCCGCACGACGCCGTTCAGGTCTGCGTCGAGTCCGCCGCGGGAACGTACGATTCGGGGACAGTTGAGACGGCGGATTACAGTCTTATCTCGGCGCAGCTTGCCCCCGGCCTCGACTGCTCGGCGCGGGTGCGGGTGCGGGCAGAGGGCAGCTGGAGCGAGTG